>CAYMLE010000140.1:0-2177 GCA_964391115.1 uncultured Herbinix sp.
TTACCTCCATTTGGTTGAATTCTTCCGCATATTTCATGTCCTGCAGACTACCGAAGCAGCACCTTGCTAGGAATCCATATGCGTGTATTCTTTAATAAATATAACGTTGAGATTATACCATAACATTTCTAGTATGGCAAGTTATTTATTTAATAATCAAATAATCGGCATTTATTAATAATCAAATACTTCGTTGATTTATAAAATAATCGATCATCAGTTGATTACTTGAATTATTGTTCATTGGTGATTATTAACAATCAAATGTTCAGTTTATATTAAAATAATGCGTAAAATAATCGATCATCGATTATTTCTTTATTAATCACATATATAGAATTAGTCATTCATCATTATTTGGTTATTGCCTCCAGGATTTCCTGATAGGAAGCACCCATTGGTAGGGAATAGGATCCGATTCGGATTAATTCTGCCTTTCCCCGCTCATAAACATATTCATTGAATTTTCTGTTATCTTCAATTAAGCCTATGTCCTCAAGCAATAGCGAGACCTTATTCGATGACATACCCGACTCAATCTCAAATATAATCGAATTGGATGGAGCAGCTTCCGTTCCTTCCTCAGGTTTGTTGGTTTGAACGTCCTCTGTTACCTGCTCTGGATCGTTGGATTGAGTATCTCCCGTTGCAACCTCTGTATCACTGGGCTGATCGCCTTCTACGGTTACCTCTGGATCATTGGTTTGATCATCTCCCGTTGTAGCCTCTGAAGTGTCGGTTTGATCTTCTCCCGTTGCAACCTCTGAAGTACCGGTTTGATCGTCACCTGTTACAACCTCTGAATCGTCAGTTTGATCGCCTTCCGATACATTCTCAGATTCACTGGATTGTGTATCCTCTGTTTCTATCTCCGAGTCCGTGGCTTGGGGTACTTCCGTAGGTTTACCATGATATATGTCATCCAGATTACCCTCCGGGTCCTCTTTTATAACCATACCTAATTCCATGGCCCTTCGGACAATTTCATCCTCCGATATATCCTTACGAAGCAATATAAGAAGTAATGTAGTAAGGACAATGCCGACACCTAAGCCTCTCATATAGTATTTTAATTTCATGTTATTCACCAAGCCTTTCGATTACTTCCTACCACGATACAGATCAATCACCAGCTTGACCTCCCCTTGGCCGATCTCTAATAACTTGGAGATTTCAACAATTGATTTACCCTTAGAATATAACTTGAGTATCTTTTCATTATTATTGCCTACCTCATCAACCGGCTTATGCACCTCTGATTCGGCATTATTTATCTCTGATTGATTCGTCATTTTACTGTATTTTACTTGAAGGTTTAGCTGCTGCGCCTCATTCCGGGATTTTTCTTCTTCTGGCTTCCCATTATTCGTATGCTCCGAATCGGCTGATGGCATTACTGTCTTATGGTCCATATCACCAACCATTTTTTTTAAGGAATTCTCTTTCTCGCTTAACATATGATATAGAAATACAACCTCTTCATGGTTGTGATTTATCTTTTCTAAGATCTGCTCGGAGTACTCGCTGACTGCAATAATCTTTTCATTGCTCAAACGGCTCAGTTCATCCTCTGTTCCTTCGATCAATTCTTCGCTATACTGGTTTAGAAGCTCTTCCAGCTCTAATTTCTTTTGTTCCAATTCCTCAGTGTTAGGCTTTAACTCTCGATTCATTCCACCCTTAGTATCATCCACAAGCCTACAGCTTATTATTATTATGGTAATCCCTATTAGGATTAGAATAATGTCAATCGCGTTCATATTCCTCCAGCCTCTCCAACGAATGTAATAAATAATCCGGATAATTTGCTTACCGTGCTTTGCTTGCATTGAAGTTAAATTAATATATCAATACCACCAGGTCTCCCGGGTTCTTTTGTTTCCTTCTTCTCGTCTCGTTTTCCCTGCTTTTTGCTACCAGATCCATAGGAATTATTATTTCCTTTTTCCTTAGCATCATATCGATATTCCTTATTATCACCCTTTTGAGCTGCAACTGGTTTTTTGTTCTCCGCCTGTATCATATTCTGAAAGTTCCTACCAGCCTGCTCCTGGCCCTGCTGAACCTTATTAATTTCATAAGTTTTCATCAGAGAAGCCTCCTGGGATTTCATAACATCAATTGGTCTAATCGGCATAACACTACCTCCAATCATTCAAAAACCCGCGAATTTGGGC
>CAYMLE010000140.1:2277-6861 GCA_964391115.1 uncultured Herbinix sp.
AAAAACCCGCGAATTTGGGCATCAGCACAAATTTGCTGTGTGAATTATGCTTTATCAATAATTCACACTACCTCCAATCATATAAAAAACCCGCGAATTTGGGCGTAAGCACAAATTTGCTGTGTGAATTATGATTTATCAATAATTCACGGATTTGGTTAACTATGTACAGTGTCGGTTCAGCTTATGCTATATAATGTTAATTCTCTAGTCTATAGGGGTGATACCTTAATATCAGCTCTATCTCGGGAAAATTTACTGTGTTGGATTTTTTCACGAACATGGTATACGATATTTGAAATCACAATCTTGGTACCAGGAAAAACGGTATCCTGTATTTTGATGGTACCGGTTGCATTACCCTCCATATCCATTCTCAATTCGTCCAACCTAGCTCCTACTTCCTTCAACTGAGCTTCAATACTTATATTCGTCTGAGTAGCCTGCTTAAGGCTCTCTAACTTATCTGCAGTTATATTCATTCCACCCTGCATCTTTTTACGCATTAGGGATACAACCTGAACGATTTTCTCTTTATCTGACTCAAGCATGATAATCTGCTTCTCTAATTCTCTAGATTCCTCCAGAATCCTAGGATCAATTCCAACCTCTAATAGCGTGTTTGTCCCCATCTGTGATCCTGCAGTTTTTACTTGGATCATGGTACCAGAACGAATCTCACCTCCGGTAACAAATCCTCTTCTACCTCCTAGAGTGATATCTCCCTTTGCAGAAACCTTACTGTGGAGAATTGATTCGGTCGTTATATAGCCTCCAGATATTACTTCTGCATTTTCGATAAATTTTGTAACAATATTACCAGCTGCTTTCAATACTCCTTTATTCATTCCCTGCATACCTCTTCGCAGAATGATTTGACCCCCTGCTTCGATGTATGCCCCTTCTACTACACCATATACCTCAACATCACCCTTGGCATGTATTGAGAAGCCAGTTATAACATTTCCCTTAACAACCACATTGCCGTCATATACGATATCACCGGTAGAGGTGTCAACATCCGCCGCAATATCATAGGTATCTGATACAAATACTCGGCCATCGGTTAAGGTAACATGACCATCCACTTCAGAAAATAAGGTAAGCCCATCCTCTGACATTGTAATTTTATTACCGTGACGAAGTACTCTGTTATTTACTTTATTGGGACGAATTACATTACCACAGATGTCTAGTCCAGGCTTGCCATAATCTACAGGGCTCATGGTTGCGAGAACATCACCCTTCCTACAATGACTGATCATATCCAGCGTATGAAAATCCACGGAACCATCTTCATTGGTCTTCGGCTTCTGGGTTCGATCTGTATTAAAGTGATACGTAATAACCGCATCCCGCCCCGGTACTGCGGGCATGGCTTTGGCTAGGATATAGTCAGTGCAATATCTACGGTCAATTAAAAATTGGTTGATATTCTCCTCTAGGGTTCCAAACTTAATACCGGCTTTAACCATGGCAGCAATGATATCCTCTTTATTGAGTAGGCTACCATTATTCGTGGGCGGATAAAATCTAGCTTTAGCCATCATCCGATCCTCGGAAACAGTAACCTTAACGCTCTCATCCTGAGGAAATATAATCGCATTCATTAGCTTTATCTCTGCCGTATCTCCCTTTAGATTCGCCAGAGCTTTACCCAGAGCACTTTTATCATATTCATATATCTTTTTATCAATCAAATAATTGTTTAATTCATCATATAGAATTGGTTTGCCACCAGGTTCATGATCATACAGCATTATATATGTTCCATTGTTTTTAATTAGCAATTGAAAAAAACCATTTTTACCACTCATGATTCTCCCCCACCTTCATCCAGCCACGTGATAGGAATTAAAAAACTTTGATATCACGCACAATATGTTCTTTTTTAAAGCTGTATATTCTACTTATCGACATGTTTCTGAATTCTTATAAGACAGTCAATCGACTTGGGCTATGTATATCCAGTCTAATAACTGGATAAAAGCTCGATATTTGCTCCGAGCTTAACCTTCATTTTCTGTAACGCTTTCGTATGAAGCTGTGATATTCTTGATTCTGAAACTTCTAAAACCCGTGATATCTCTTTCAATGTTAATTCTTCATAATAATATAGTACAATAACCGTCTTTTCCTTCTCGGTTAGGGTATCCAGCGTCTTAACTAAGATATCCTTTAATTCCTGCTGTTCTAGAATCTTCTCCGGTTGGTGAAAGGAAGCAGTTAAGGATTGTTCTACCTTTCCTTCACTTCCTTGTTCCATAAATTCATCTAAGGAGATGATGTTCGTAACTTTTGTCTGGTTCTGCCAAGTCTCCAGCTCCTCCATAGAGATGTCTAATTCCTTAGCAACCTCATCTTCGTTGGCACTGCGACCATATTTTATCTCAAGGCTTTGATAAGCCATATCCATCTTTTTCTGTTTTTGTCGAATGCTCCTAGGTATCCAATCCATCTTGCGGATCTGGTCCAGTATAGCCCCACGGATTCTTAAGGATGCATAGGTCTCGAATTTATATCCCTTTGTATAGTCATATTTATCAATGGCATCGATCAACCCAAAGGTTCCATAACCAACCAGGTCATCATACTCAACATTATAACCCAGATACATGCTTAGACGTCCGGCAACAAGTTTTACTAAACTCGCATATTCAATTATAATCTTCTCCTGAAGTTCAGGGGTTCTCTTCCTTGAATACTCTTCCCAGAGTTTTTGTCTTTGTTCTGCGCTCATACTGCCTCCTGATACAATCACCGCAGGTATATGCGGTCGATTGGAAATCTTATGCACATCTGTTTCTTTTACTTTGTTCCATTAGGTAAATAGTCATCCGTAGAAGCGGTATCGATACTTTCTTCCTGTTGTAGTTCATTCTCTTTTGGTTTCATAGTAATCGTTTTTACAATGATCGCCCTGGCAATTAATCCTATGATGTAGAAGATGAACATAACCAATAGCAACCGCTTTAAACTAGTTACTAATTCAACCTTATTATATATATCAAGGATACAGGTAACAGCTCCTGCACAGAGCATAATCATCGCTGGGATGTATCGGTCCTTCATAATTGTTCCTCATTTCAGCGCTGTATATATTCAAATGATTTTACGTTCCTTGCCAACCGAGCGGATATGAAGATCACCGGTTTCCGGATGAAATTCAATAGTTCTCCCATAATTTAAGCCGGTATCCTCTGCAAGGAGTTTGATTCTAAGTTCGGAAAGTTTACGTTTCGTAGCCTCAACATTTCGATCGCCAATTCGCATCATCTCATTATTATTACTAAATGCAAACATTTGGGCTCCCCCAGCAATCTTAGCAACCAATGCTCTCTGATTCGCTCCTGATTTAATCATTAGCTGAATTAGAGCATCAATTCCAGTATCCGCAAACTTTGCCTTATTCTCATTATTAAATATCTTTGTACTGTCTGGCAACATGACATGTACCATGCCTGCTATCTTAGCCCCAGGATCGTAGAGGGTAATTCCCACACAGGAGCCCAGTCCCAAGGTAGTAATAGTATTTGGCGCATTGCATACATTCATGTCTGCCATTCCAACCTTTATCGTATTGTTCATTAACTCACCCTAATGTCCATATCGCAAGATATCTGCATGGTTTTTTATCAATATACTATATCACTGGTTTATAAGCCCAGTGATGACAAAATGGTACTATAAGAATTTAAAGTAGGTATCAAGATAAAAAAGCCATTCACTGCTTTCCCCTCATCTCCGAATTCTGTCTCAATTAAAAGAGCTTTATCTCCAATTTTGCCAAATTCTATCGCCGGTACACTTAGAATAGCTCCTGCCATATCAATCGCCATATATGGTATGCTGGAGGATATTGTAAGATTTGTCAAGGCGGAAAGAGAAGAAAGATAGGCTCCAGAGATGATATTGCCAATCTCATTTAAGGCTGACAGCTCTATCTCACTAAATTCAGTATTCGCTACCTTCTCAGTATAGCCCATCAGGCTGTCAACCAGATGTCTGGCAGCTTCTAATTCCATCATAAACATCATCATCCCATCGATATCCTCACCCAGGGTGATCAGTATTCCTACAATTAATATCTCAGCGCCTCCGACAATCTCGGATAGCTCCTTAAACTCTAACAGTTCAACATTCGGAACCTTCATATCGATCTTAGAATTTAACATCAGGGAAAGAGCAGTTGTAGCATTCCCAGCACCTATGTTACCGATTTCCCTCAATACATCGTATTGCATATTATCAATTTGGTTAAGGTCCAGCTTGGACACTACGAACACCCCCTAATCCCTTTCTATATCGCAAACTCTTCTTCACGAATGATCCCCGGAACATTCAATAAGGTAACCAGATCTTGTCCAACCTTACCGACCCCCGAACTATATGTTGCTTTATCATCATTTTCATCATAGGTTATCTTCTCCACATCGGCTTCGCCTAGGGTGATAACCTCCTTCACTCCATCTACAATAATTCCCACTGGAGCTGCGTGTAATTCTGGTTTAATGATAATAATTCTGGAAATACCCGTTATTTCATTCTCTGGCATGCCAAATTTTTGTCTTAAACTCATTACAG
>CAYMLE010000141.1:0-6259 GCA_964391115.1 uncultured Herbinix sp.
TATCCCCAATAGGCTTTATTCTCAGTAGCTTTATCCCCAATAGGCTTTATTCTCAATAGCTTTATTCCCATTAGGTTTATCCCCAATCAACTTTATTTCCAATAGGTTTTATTCATACTACATTGGAGGACGAAGCGTTTTGGTAGCTTCCTATAATTAACTCCAAGACGGTAACCAAGAAATTTGAAACCAGAGTTAAGAATCAAATCTGGAATCAATAAATATTTCTTCCGTTTTATAAGATAGCTCAATGTCCGTTTTACGAGACGAATACCCTCGGATTCAGATCTCACACTCCGAAACAATTCCGCATACTCCTTATGAGATACCCCCAGGTCAAAATTCCTGGTAAGCTGCTGGAGATAAGAATAACGATGGGAATGAATGACTCTGGCTTCTGCCACATACCCAATCCGATAGTCAGCACTAATCATACCAAAAGCCATGATCATATCTTCATTAAATATGGTTTTCTCAACAAATCCACCCAGCTTTTGATAGACCTCATTTCGGTAAGTAGCACAGACATTTGAGCAGAAGAATGTCTTGATTCCTAGCTCTTCGATGTCCTCAGAGGATTTTATTCGACTTTTCTTAGGATAATTGAAGCTACGGGTATAACACTCTAGAAGGTCAGTACCCTCCGCCGGAAGCTGTCGTCCATAGGTAGCTGCTACTAAGGGATCCTGATAGGGCTCCAAAAGCTTCTCAATCAAAAATTCATCTACTGGAACCGCATCCTGAGTCATAAACATGAGAATATCAGCTTCCGATAAGGAGGCACCATATCTTCGGGTACCGCCATGGTCAAACGCTTTCTTATCGATCTGTATTACCTCTATATTGAAGTTTGACACCTTAGGTAAGGGCAGTTCTTCTTCCGGAACATCTATCGTATGAAGAAGTAGTATCCGATCCGGCTTCTTCGTTTGCTGATCCATCTTGGTTAGTAGCTGATGAAACTTCTTATCCGGGTGATAGACTGGAATAATCAAATCTACCGAGTAGGGAGACTGGCTACTACTTCTATCTGTATTGTCTTTTGATTGTATAACCTCTGCCATAGTTTTATTCTCCAATTGATATGTTTCGTGTTTGATTGTGCTCGATTTGTATCGTATGATGAATATGTTCCTCTACTTATCTCAATCGTTTAACCAAATCACGTTTAGTAGTTCCACCTTATAACTTACTCATTTATCTTATCCCATTTCTTACTATCTCATGCGAGTTTATTATCCAGGATCCGTCTCACCAAAACCACCGCAGACTGGGCATCCGAGGAATAACCATCGGCTCCAATCTCCTCAGCATAGCTTTCTGTAATGACTGCTCCACCAATAATCACCTTGGCCTTCAGTCCCTGTTCCCGGACCATAGTAACCACCTGCTTCATCTCAACCATGGTGGTCGTCATCAAGGCGGATAGTCCAATAATATCAGCCTCTTCTTCTCTTGCCGTTTGTACTATCTTCTCAGAGGAAACATCCTTTCCTAGATCAATTACACGGTAGCCATAGTTCTTTAACATAAGTGTAACCAGATTCTTACCGATATCATGGATGTCGCCAGATACTGTAGCGATAACGATGGTTCCATGACTCTTATTATCATTGCCCCTGGTCAGCTTTGGCTCCAGATATTCGATCGCTAGTTTCATTGCTTCCGCCCCGGAGATTAGCTGAGGCAGGAAGTAAATCTGTCGGTCAAAGAGCCTACCCACCTCATTTATGGCTGGTATTAGGATTTGCTCAATTACTTCCTCCGGCTTGGTTCCTCTATTTAATTCCTTTTCAACAAGGGTAACGATATTTGCCCGGTTACCTTTTAATACTGCCTGAAAGATGATCTGTCGATCAGGATCGTTCAGCACATCGCCTTTTTCTCCTTGATTTTCTTGATCGGAATTCTTCCTCAAGGTTTGCTTGTGGTCTCCGGCATTGTTAACGATAGCGGCTACCTTCAACTCAGCTGGTCTGGCGGTAACCCGCTCGATATATTGTACCGCCGCATCTTCTTTGCCCAATAGCAAATCAGAAGCATAGGCGGTATTCATCAGCAGATCCTGGGAAGGATTAGCGATTGCCATGGTCAGTCCCGACTGGATTGCAAAGGCTAGGAAGGTGCTGTTAATAAACTGCCTCTGAGGCAATCCAAAGGAGATGTTGGACAGACCAAGAACCGTTGCAACCCCCAATTCATTTCTACAAAAACGAAGGGTTTCTAAGGCTTCCAAGGCGGCATTCTTATTCGCTCCGACGGTATTGACCAGACCATCCACTATGACATCCTCCCGAGTCATACCCAGCTCATATGCTCGAAGAAGTACTTTGTGAATGATTTGTTTCTTCTCCTCGATATTCTCAGGCATCCCTTGGTCAGACAGGGGAAGTAAGATAAACATGGCACCATACTTTTTCGCCAGAGGAAGCAAACAATCAAACTTTTCCTTTTCAAGAGAGATCGAATTAATCAGTGCTCTACCAGGATAAATTCGTAAAACCGCTTCCATTACTTCGATATCACTAGTATCGATGCTTAAGGGAACCTCGGCTACTCTCATAACCTCTTCTACCACCTGAAGCATCGTCTTTCTCTCATCAATTCCATTCATTCCTACGTTGATATCCAGAATATTCGCACCCTGCTCTACCTGCTCTGTGGCCATCTGATTAACCAGAGTCATATCTCCCTGTTTCAACTGCTCCTGCAGGGCCTTTTTACCGGTGGGGTTGATACGCTCTCCGATTACCTGAAAACGTCCATCCAATGGAATTTCAAACGTATTTTGCTCTGTTGCTAGAGCCCTTATATGATCTTGTCTGATGGGCTTAGGATGTATATCCTTAACCTGCTCCACCAGGCACCGAATATGCTCCGGCGTTGTACCACAGCAACCACCGACTAGACAGGCTCCTTCCTCTACTAAAAGCTCCATCTCTCGGGCAAATTCCGCTGCTCCCATAGGAAATACCGTATCCCCGTCGATAAGCTGCGGAATACCAGCATTGGGTTTTGCCATAATCGGAATATTGGCATATTCCTTCATTTCACGAATCATGTGATGCATTCGATCCGGCCCAGTAGAACAGTTTACACCCACCGCCGCCGCTCCCATATTCTGAAGAACGGTAATCGCAGTCTTGGCGTCGGTGCCATAGAAGGTACGCCCATTATCATTGAAGGTAAGGGATATAATAACTGGAAGCTCACACAGCTCCTTGGCAGCCAATAGCGCTGCCCTACATTCCTGTAGACTCATCATAGTTTCCACTACAAACAAATCAACACCTGCGGATATCAGACACCTCATCTGCTCCTTATATATGTCAACCAATTCCTCAAAGGTCAGCTTGCCCACTGGATACACCTGTTCTCCAGTCATGGTGATATCTGCAGCGATATAAATCTTCCTTTGATTTCCGGTGATTCGAACGTATTCCTTAACCGCCTCCCGACTAATATCCACCAGTTCACGATTTATCTGCTCTAACTCGGCCTCCATCCCGTACTCTCTCAGCTTAATCCGGTTTGAAGTAAAGGTAGGTGCCAGTAGGATATCGGTCCCTGCTTCCAAAAACTCTCTCTGAAGCCCAATGACGATCTCCTTGTTAGATAGCATCCATTGTTCTGGAGAGACGCCGGCCGTCATGCCACGTTTCTGTAGATTGCTTCCGGTAGCACCATCTAGAAATACAACTCTTGACTCCGTTAATTGTTTGAACTCTCGCCCAGTCATTTTATTTCCTCCGTTTTAAATTTCAGAGTAACATGAAGTCTATTCAAATAGAGCAAAGTTGCACCAAGCATTACAACATAGTAGATATAATAAGCAATATGTTTACCAAAGAAGAAATCAATACCTACCAGCAATCCCTTACTCATCATTGCCATAATCCAGGCTGCCAACAGCTCATTGTTATTCCATTTGTTCTGCATGCAGTTTGTTATTCGTACAATACCGTGGATGACAAAGAACTCTATGGCAATTTCAACAGCCACGGCAATGAAATTTTGCCCGGCTGCTTTCAAGTATAGATCCCTTAATGCAAAATGATAGGGAAGCTGTGGAATGGTTAGTTCATAATAAACTGCAATCGGTATCAGAAGGATGGCTAGGAAAAACCTTTTATCCTTTCTAAGGAGAAGCAGGGACCCAAGAAATAGAAAAGCATATCCCAACAGGTCGGGTACAACATCGATCTCTGGCTTTGTTCCAATAAAATTATTGATAACCTTTCCCTGAAATTCTAACCCTAAATCAGTAGCTTCCAACAACTCAGGATAAGGATCTCCCATAGGCATCCGAACATCTACTGCCAATAACAATATACCAATCACAATCAAAATAATACTCTTCTTCATATTTAATCCTCCATTTAGGTTCTTATCTTATCCATCAAACTGACTCTGTTAAAGGGCAGCATGAAATAGTAACCATCTGCAAATTCTGCAGTCATCTCCATAATCTCCATCGCTAAATCCGCACCAACCTGCTCAGCCTCTTCTCGGTTCATGTCGGGTCGGAATCTCGCTACTACCTCGTCCGGTACGTGAATACCGGTAATCTCATTCTTAATAAACGTAGCATTTCGGTAGCTGACCAGGGGCATAATGCCGCAAAGAATTTTAGTGTCCACCTGAGCCCGAATGCTACGGACCAACTCTGCATCCTCTCTGGAGTATATCGGCTGAGTAAGAAAGTACCTTGCTCCAGCAGCGATCTTATTTCTCATTCGTTTTATTACGGCTTCCAGAGAGCCTCTGCCGTAATTCAATGCTCCGCCGTAATATATGGGCTCCTGTGGAAAATGCTCTACATTCAGTTCCTTTACATATTCCATTAACCGGACGGAATTATAGTCAAAAACCCCAGTGGTGGATACCCTACTTTCTCCTGGAACAGGATCTCCAGTCACCAATAAAAGGTTTCGAATCCCATTAATATATGCACCCAATAAGGACGCCCTCATGGATATCATATTTCGATCCCTACAGCAGACATGGGGCATGACCATCATGCCAACCTCCTCTGCAATTTTGATACTCATCAGGATGGAATCCACTCGGCTCCTGCCCATCGGTGAGTCAGCAATGGTAATAATGTCAGCCCCACTGTACTTCAAGCCATGGGCACATTCTATGATTTTATCAATATTCGCGTCATAGGGTGGATCCAACTCCACCGCGATAACCTTCTTGTTAGGTTCAAAAAGATTGTAAAAATGATTTGACCTGGTCTCCTGCTCATTCTCCTGAGCAGTTTGGTTTGAATTCTTACTAACTCGCTCCTGCCGCTCCTTTTCAATCTCCTTCGATAGGGAACGGATATATTCCGGCGTTGTCCCACAACAACCACCCAGCAGTTCAACTCCCAGATCAGCTATTTTCTTCATGTTCCGAACAAAGTACGCTTCATTATCCAAGAAGATCATACGATTTTGCATGGTTTCTGGATATCCTGCATTCGGCGCAGCATAGATAAGTTTGTTATCCGGTAAGGTTAATTTTCGAAACAGTTGCTGCATATGTCCGGAGCCAACACCACAATTAAAGCCACAGGCATCCACACCTTCTAGGCTACAGATTCGCTCCAACACTCTAGCTGCACTGATTCCAGCCATTGTATACCCATTCTTATTCAGGGAAAAGCTAGTCAGGATAAAAATCTTCGAATCTCTTTTACGAATATAAGGCAGCAGCTTCTCTATATACTTTGTGCTAGAAAAGGTCTCAAAATGAATCGCATCCAAACCCTCCTCTAGAAATATATCACAGAGAACACGGTATTCCTCTAGTATGTCTTCCTCTTCGGTACCGGCATCCTCACCAATCGGGCCAATATTTCCTGCAATCCAGACCGTATCCTCTGGCTCCGTCGCGCCTATTCGTCCAGCCGCCTTCTTTGCATTACGACAAGCAGCTCGAACTAACTGCTCCTGTTCCTCGGCTGTCATCATAAGCACCTTACGATTCGCTGCAAAGGTATTGGTTCGAATCATTTTGGCACCAGCATCAATGTATTCCCTATGAATTTGCTCAATCAGATCCGGCTCTGTTGAATTTGCTAATTCAGATAATGCCCCCTGCTGATTCACTTTAATCGAATAATAGGTTCCCATGGAACCATCTAATATCAATCTATGTTTTTTTAAATACTCTCTAATATCCATCCTTTACCCCTGTTCTTCTATATGCAATAGTACCCCATTGTCAAATGTTTAGACAGGGCTCCCATGTATTGCTCAGAATTCCATTG
>CAYMLE010000141.1:6293-6812 GCA_964391115.1 uncultured Herbinix sp.
AACTAAATTCTATCACAAGCTTTTATAGAACAAAACCTTTTCATTCTCATATTTTGTTATAACATGTTCATATATCATACGAAAAGCAGGAAAAGTTTATTGACTATACTAAGCTTTCAAAATATAATATATACAATGCAGATGTTTCTATTGTTATAATTTCCAGGTTCAAAGCTGATGGATTGTACCAATAGTAAGGTCTGAACATTAATAATGGAGGAATTAGAATGAAAAACTTACCTGAATTAAAGATCGGTATTGTTGCTGTCAGCAGAGATTGCTTTCCTATGTCTCTGTCTGAACGTAGAAGAAAGGCTGTTGTAAAGGCTTACCAGGCAAAATACGGTGAGATTTACGAATGCCCTACTACTATTGAAAATGAAGTACATATGCTCAAGGCTCTGGAGGAAGTAAAGCAGGCCGGCTGTAATGCTATTGTGGTTTATCTTGGTAACTTCGGACCAGAAACTTCCGAAACCCTATTAGCAAAATATTTCGATGGACCTGCTATGTATGTAG
>CAYMLE010000142.1:0-6750 GCA_964391115.1 uncultured Herbinix sp.
CGTTTATGGGTGTTATTACTAAATATGCAAATATGAACTTAGACACCATCAATAATGGTGAAGCAATTAAGAATGCAGTAGCAGCTGCAGAAGATATTCTTGCTAAGGCTGACGCAACACCGGATGAAATGATGCAAGCAAGTAGCGCATTAGATGAAGCTATCGCTGGTATTGGAAGCTATAGCTTAAAAGAAGTATATGGTGATAAATTCTACATGGGTGCAGCTGTTCATTTGAATGGATTGGGTGACGACCAATATACAACAAATTTATTATCACAATACAACAGTATCACTGCTGAAAATGATATGAAGCCAGAAGTATTATTAGATCAAGCCGCATCAATATCTGGAAGTGCGATTGTATGTAATTTTACTAAAATGGATCAATATTGTGATTATGCTGTTGAACATGGTTTGAAAATGAGAGGACACACATTCGTATGGCATAGCCAGACTCCATCTTGGTTCTTTAGAGAAGGTTTTGACGCTAATGGTGCCTATGTAGATGTAGCAACAATGGATCTTCGTCTGGAACAGTTTATAAATCAAGTATTTGGACACATTGAAGAAAAATATCCAGGTCTATTCTATGCTTACGATATATGTAACGAAGTTGTTTCTTCTATGAATATGGGATCAAACAATTGGAAAACTATTTATGGAGATTACTCTTATGTTACAAAGGCATTTGAATATGCAAGAAAAGCATCAGAGGGTTCAGGTATTATGTTGTTTTACAATGATTACAACGAGTATGATCCTGGAAAAGCTGAACAGATCCTTGAATTAGTAGCAGATGCAAAAGCGGCTGGTAATATTGATGGTATCGGTATGCAAAGCCATGTGAATATTGAGTATCCACCAATGGATCAATACAGAGAAACTATTGAAAAATTTGCGGCAGCTGACTACATTGTTGAGATTACAGAGCTTGATATTGCAACAAATATTAATGGAAATGGACCGGCACCGGATGCAGCTATGGCAGCAAAACAAGCACAGATCTATAAAGAATTGTTCCAGATATATATCGATTACAAAGATGATATCTCATCTGTAACATTATGGGGTATCAATGATCAGCATTCATGGCGTGGATCACAAGATCCATTGATCTATGATAGAGAATACAATGAAAAAGATTCTTACTGGAACATTATTTCTGTTGGTTTACCAGTAAAATAGAAACACCAAGTACGAAGCGACTTAACTGATTCTTCAGTAAAGATGGCTCTGTAGCAATAGTGAATTGCACCCCAAATGTTAGACTGATCCGACAACAGCCTAATGTTTGGAGGTGCATTTTCATTTGAAAAAATATGATTTGTTCCCATGAACGCAGACATCAATAGCGGGGCTTGTATGGTAGGTTCGGGATGTAATAGGTTTACAGCAGACATACTACAGACTATGAACTCCATAGCAATATTAATAATTTATATTGAACCAAAAAAGTGGTCATTTTGTTCGCTTTTTGATACGAAAGAAACTACTGTAGTTTGGAAAATTATTGTAAATATATCTATATTATGATACTATAGAAACGAATTATCTGTTAATGATCGTAATTAAGTTACAATTAATTCGGAACTTAAACTCTGCTAAGAATAAGTTTTTACGGAAGAAAAAGTTTACACCTTGTAGCAGCAGACATTTGGGGGGAACAAAGTGAACACAAGCAAACATATGATTTTGAGTAATGGGGAAGATATAACAGCCGGTGTCAAGTTCTGCAAGTATAATTCAGATACACGCAGATACGATACCGTTTTTCAGAGTGGGAAAACATATTCGTACGGCTATCATACGATTGAATGGCTAAAAGACCCTGAGGTCCTTGACCCAGATATATTACATATAGCACATAATAACCGTGAACTTTTTCAGATAAAGGATATTCACGTTTTTCATGGAAAGACTACAGAATATTGGCATATATTATTTTCTGACGGTAGCGAAAAAAGCTATGACCGGCGAGATCTACATATAATAACTTCGTGTTTAGATGAGCGTGAGTCAAAGAATTGTTTGGGTTATCTGCGCCGGCTAGCATCAATCAACGAACTTAAAAGTATGGATGGTGAACTTCTGCTGCAGAAACAGTATGAAAAATTGAAATTTGTTGGCAACGATACAGCTATGGCAATCTATCTTAATCCGGAGAAATATAAAGTTCATACGAATAAAAAGAGTGATCTGATATTTCCGTTTGGTGGCAATTCCAGTCAGTTCAAAGCAGTCCAAAATGCCTTAAACAATCAAGTCAGTGTAATTCAAGGTCCTCCCGGTACAGGAAAAACACAAACAATCTTGAATATTATCGCGAACTTGTTGATAGAAGGGAAAACTGTTCAAATCGTGTCCAATAACAACTCTGCTACAGAAAATGTGCTGGAAAAGCTATCTTCTTCTGTGTATAACATGGGTTTCCTTGTGGCAACACTGGGGAATTCAGAGAACAAGAAAGCATTTGTTCAGAATCAGACAGGTCACTACCCTGATCTCACCGATTGGTATATGGATAGCAACAAGCAATTTGAATTACGGGCAAAAATAAGAAGTCATGTCCAAGAGTTAACGGATTCATTTGATAAACAGGAACGACTTGCACAGGCACGATTAGAACTAGATTCATTGCTCCTAGAGATTAAATATTTTCAGCAGTATTGCAGTGAAACCAATTTTCCTGGCTCAAATTCTAAAGCACGACATTTAATGAAATCTAAAAAACTAATGCAGCTCTGGCAGGAATGCTATGAGTTATCAGAACACGGACGTGTTCTTTCGTTTTGGTTTAAAATTAAAAGCACATTTTTCTACGGAATCTCTAACTGGAAATTTTACAAAAACAGTCTGTCTATTATTATTACATATTTGAAAAACTTTTTCTTCCTGGCTCGTAAATCAGAATTAAATGAAGAGATTATTTCTCTGGAAATACATTTGAAGGCCATTGATTTCAATGGAACAATGAAGGAATTAACAAACTGGTCGATGGATTTCCTACGGTCGAAATTGTTTGAATGGTATGGAAATAAGGCAAAACGGCAGGTGTTTACCGAGGAAGACCTTTGGAAACAATCCGAGAATATTGTGAGAGAATATCCCATAGTACTCAGCACGACATTTTCTTCGCGAAGCAGTTTAAAAGATGTAACATACGACTATCTTATCATGGATGAAGCTTCACAGGTAGATGTAGCTACCGGCGCATTAGCACTATCCTGTGCCAGGAATGCAGTTATTGTGGGCGACCTAAAGCAACTACCTAACGTAATAAAAGACGATATGAGAATGCGTAGTGATGCTATTTTTAATTCCTACCAGTTACCCCAAGGTTATTCTTTCTCCGAAAATAGCTTTTTAAAATCCATATGTAGTATTATTGCGAATGCTCCTCAGACGTTGCTTCGAGAACATTATCGCTGCCATCCGAAAATAATCGGTTTTTGCAATCAGAAATTCTACCACAATGAGTTGCTAATCATGACGGAAGACCATAGTGAGCCAGATACGCTAGCAGTCTATAAAACGGTGATTGGTAATCATCGAAGAGACCATATTAATCAGCGACAGGTTGATGTGACTATTCAGGAAGTGCTCCCGATATTGAAGGATGTTAAGCCGGAGGATATTGGAGTTGTTGCCCCATATAAGGATCAGGTAGCTGATATTGTTCTACAGCTGGACAATGACAAGATAGAAGTTAATACAGTACATAAATACCAGGGACGTGAGAAAGACACAATCATAATAAATACAGTCGACGACATTGTTACTGATTTTTCCGACGATCCTTATCTTTTAAATGTAGCGGTCTCCCGTGCTAAGAAAAGGCTTGTCCTTGTGGTGTCGGGGAATGAGCAACCTAGCAATAGTAACATCGGTGACCTCATCGACTATATTGAGTACAACAACTTCCAGGTAGTACAGAGTGAGATTTATTCGGTGTTTGATCTGCTCTATCAACAATATACGGATGCGCGTATCGAATACTTAAAGAAACGTCCACAAGTATCGACTTATGATTCTGAAAACCTGATGTATAGTGAAATTGTAGATATACTACACAACTATCCACAAATGCCTCTAAATGTTATTTGTCATCAACCACTAAATATGTTGATTCGAGATCCGAAGCATCTAAACGATGAGGAGTGTAGGTATGCCATGAACACGGCTACCCATATAGATTTTCTTATTTATAACCGTATAAGTAAAAAGCCTGTTCTTGCAATAGAAGTGGATGGGTTTCACAATCATAAGTCTGGTACGCTTCAGTATGACCGTGACAGGATGAAGGATCATATATTAGAGCTTTATGGAATTTCACTATTGCGGTTTGCTACGAATGGTAGTGGTGAGATGGAAAAAATCAGGCAGGCTTTAGAGGAATACGGAAACGGCTGATTTAAAGAATCATTTGAAGATGTTATGACTTGGAATCAGAAGGTATTAAAAGCAAAAGTCATGGGTGATTCATTGATTAATCTCCCTTGTAAATTATAGAAGGTGGGTAATTATATGATATTAGGAAAGATTATCGGCAAAGGTAACACAGCAAGTGTTTATGAATTGGAAGAAGGAAAAGTACTTAAGCTATTTAACCAGGGATATCCTGAGGAAGCAATAGACAACGAATATCGTAATGCAGTATCCATATTGCACATGAATTTTTTAAAACCAAAGGCATATGATATCATTTCTTATGAAGAAAGAAAGGGAATTATATATGATAAGATCGAAGGGGAATCTCTACTTGATTGGGTGATGAAAACGAATGATTTGCAGAAATGCTCTATACATATGGCAAATCTACATAAGTCAATTGGGCTAAATAAAGTTAGTAATGTTCCGAATTATAAGGATTTTTTAAGGAACCACATACCAAATACTTTATTCGGTTTCGATAAACAGAATGAGATATTACAAATGATAGACAAATTACCAGACGGCAATTCACTTTGTCATGGTGATTTCCATCCGGGTAATATAATAATGTCAAGCGGAAGCGCATATGTTATAGACTTTATGAATATCTGTAGGGGAGATTTTTTATATGATATTGCAAGAACCGTATTCTTAATAGAATTTACACCTGTACCCTCGGGTGTTGAAGATAAGGATAGGGATATGATGCTATATTTTAAAAAGACACTTACGGAACTATATCTTAGCCAAATGAATATTTCAAGAGATACAATACAGGATTATCTAACTGTCATCAGCGCTATACGAAAGGGTGAGTGCCCTAACGAATAAAAATTATTGTAATGGCGAACTACAAATTTGATTTGAATTTGTAGGAGGTATCATATATGTGTGGAATACAGTCCAATTAGTTAGAATAAATAAATTGGAGGAAGACAATGAACTTTAATATTAGAAAAATAAATGATAACGAATATAAAATTTTAGATGATTTTCTTTATGAAGCAATTTACATTCCAGAAGGAGTTCAACAACCACCAAAAACAATAATCAATAACCCAGAATGTCAGGTATATATTTCCGATTTTGGAAAAAGGAAAGATGATATTTGTTTCGTTGCAGAGATAGAAGGTATTGTTGGCGGTGCTGTTTGGGTACGAGTAATGAATGATTATGGGCATATAGCTGATGGAGTTCCATCATTTGCAATATCTTTATACAAGCAATATAGAGGATATGGAATAGGAACGGAACTAATGAAAAGAATGCTTGTTGAGCTTAAAGAAAAAGGATATGAAAGAACTTCGTTGGCAGTACAGAAAGCAAACTATGCAGTTAAAATGTATAAGAATGTAGGGTTTGAAATTATAGATGAAAATGAAGAAGAATACATTATGGTTTATCAATTGAAATGATAAATTCCAATCCGATATGTCTAAAGTGAATGCTTCACAATCTTTCACAAAAGTATCGCAATCGGTGACGATTATGAATTATTTAAAGAGCTATGCGATTATTAATGAGAATGGAAGGAAGAAGTTATGAAACATATTGCAATCTTATCCGATACGCATGGCCTGTTACGAGAGCATGTCAGAGCTGAGCTAGTTGTGGCTGATTATACCATCCATGCCGGTGATCTCGACACCGCACATATTCTTGAATCCTTGCAGGAGCATGGAGAGACCTATGTAGTACGGGGCAACAACGATAAGGATTGGGCGGAAGCCTTACCCCAATACCTTACTGTTACTATCGAGGGTGTACGATTCTTCATCGTTCATAACAAGGCTGATATCCCAAAACACTTGAATAATGTGGATGTGGTGGTATATGGACACTCCCATAAATATTCTGCAGAAGTCATTAATGGAGTGCTGTTCCTTAATCCCGGCAGCTGCGGAAAGAAACGCTTTAAAATGGAGATTACCATGGTCCGAATGACTTTGGATGCAGGGAGCTATCAATACGAAAAAGTGGTGATACCTATAATATAAATTTGCATAAGGGTTCATATATTTAATTAATATGATTGAATTGGGCGATATCCTTGAAAAAAATTATTATTTTAGTAGAGATTATAATTCTCGTAATCTTAATTATTTACCTTATTTTTATAAAGGGTAATACACAAAACGAAAACAGTATATCTATGAAAGAAGCATATAGAATTGCATATGAAGCAGTTCTAATAAGTTAATCTGAATATTCATGCTGTTTCATAGAAAAATCTTGAAAGAAATGTACAATAAATATATATATTATGGAGTGTTGTATGAAGAAAGAATTGATGTTTTATAATGCGTATCAGGATTTT
>CAYMLE010000143.1:0-6661 GCA_964391115.1 uncultured Herbinix sp.
GCAAGGACATAAAGTGCATTATCATCCCATAACACCTTAAATGTTGCAGTTGCTTTTACTGCATCATTACTCATATGCGGAGGCTGAATCTGGATTGCATTCTGCCAAACCTCATCAATTTCACCATCAATTCTAGGTGTACCAAAATTGGCTACAATTCTTCCCTCAGAAGTAAATCCCTTATCATCTACTTCAGTATTTACATCTTCGCCTGGAATAGGTGTAGGTGTAGGTATAGGTGTAACTATAGGTGTAGGTTCCGGCGTAACTATAGGGGTAGGTTCCGGCGTAACTATAGGGGTAGGTTTCGGTGTAACTATAGGGGTAGGTTTCGGTGTAACTATAGGGGTCGTTGTAGGTGTCTTTGTAGGTGTAGGATTTGAGCTTCCTCCCTGACCGGGCGTAGCTGTATCTGCGCCAACACTCTGAACAATACCATTAACTTCAACGTTAACCTTATAATTGCCTTCTACTTTTGGTATTGAATTACTATCTTTTGCTGTAATCTTTGATTTTGCTGCAGCTTCCGTTTCTACTTTAAGTGTTGCTTTATAGGAAGCATTAATCTGAAGTGCAATTTTTGTATTTATTTTAACACCGGTCGCCTCAATATTTAATGTAGGAAGATCTTTCGCTGTTCCAATGATATTAATCTCACATGGATTTAAAGCGTCAATCTTAGCAATTCCATTTAAGGTTAGGCCTAATTTAATATCACTTTTATCTACAGTAATCGCGCAATCTGTACTCTCATCTACTGTAAGTAGAGTTGATGCACCAATATGCAATATATTTCCTTTAGCAAATTCATTCCATCCTTGATCATTTAAAGCACTAATTGTTACTTTTTTAAATACACCATAATTATGTATTGTTGCATTAGGTGCTTCAACAATCAATTCTTGTCCAGAGTAGTCACCTTTTGGAATTCTTAATTCCATATCGGTCTCGGAGCTAATAATAATTGTGCTTGCTTTGCCTGCTTTTAAAGCCTGATCAAGTTGTTTTTGAGAAGATACCATAACCTCTGGCGACACCTTGATTTTTACTTTGTCCGTACACGATTTATTAAGCGTGGTAGCTATAATCGTTACCGTACCATCTTTTAATGCAGTTACAACACCTTTCGCATTAACTTTGGCAACTGTAGTATCACTTGATGTCCAGTTTACTGAATCAGAAGCATCTAATGGTGTATAGGTACAATTTAAGTCATATGTTTCACCCACTGCCATTGACTGAATCTCATTATAGATTTCAACCTGTGTAGCTGGCTTCTTAGAAGGTTTTTTTACATATACTTTTGCACTTAAAATTATACTATCTTTTCCTGATGTAATCTTACAGGTAATTTTTGAACTACCTGATTTAATAGCTTTTACAACACCTTTTTTATTGACTGTTGCAATTTTCTTGTTACTGCTTTCCCATTGGTACTTTGCTTTTGACGGTTTATTTTTGATATTGAAATCATATGATTCCCCAACCAAAATATTTCTATCCTCTGTCTTACTTAAGACGGGGTCTTCTTTTGCTGTTGCTGCATTAGCAACCTGAATTCCTGATCCTGATAGATCTAGAAATATCATGGAAGTGATCGCCAACATAGCAATGATTCGCGTTAAGATCTTACTTTTCTTCATAGAGTCTCTCCTTTTTCATTATTTTTTTTTACTATAAATAAAAATTTTTATAAATGTAGTTAATTTACTCATCTAGTCCATTGTAAATTATTTACATTTATACCATAATGCTAACACATGTCTTATAAGTATTCAATCAAAGTTCATCAACATATTACTAGCATTTATTTATAATTCACCCCTTTTTTTACCTTATCCTCTCTCTGTTTAGCACCATACTTCTAGATTCAATTAAGTATCAATTGCTTGATGCATACACTCTAGTTTTAAGTCAACAAAAAAGCCACTTGCTTTTCAAAGATGCTTGAAAAACAAATGGCATTACGGACCTCTAACTATTCTATTTCTGATTGATCAAATACTACTTAAATGGAAAATTATATTATCCTTTCGTATAGCTATTATACGTTATCATTTCAATCATTTTTTTTGTTTTCGAATGTTCAGCAGCAGGACTTGTTCCTTCTAATGGATAACCCATAACTAATACAGCTACCGGTTCTATATTATCTGGAAACTCAAACTCTACTTTAATAGCCTCAGGTATAAAATACATCACCCATGTTGAACCAATTCCTAATTCTGTTGCTTCTAACATCATATGAGTAGCAACTATACTTGCATCTATTTCACCGCTCTTTTTCCCATCATAAGATCGACTCCAACATTGTTTCTTATCATAGCTAATTATAAATGCTAATGGCGCATTAAAATGACATTCTGTACATTTTTTGAAGTTTTCAATTCCTTCTTTATTATTAATTACAAGAATTTGTTGTGGTTGTAGATTACAGGCTGTTGGGGCAATACAGCCTGCTTCTAATATTTTTTCAATTTCTTCTTGAGGAATCGAAGCCTCTTTAAATTTGCGAACAGAAAATCTCTCTTTTGCTAGTGCTAAAAACTCCATTATCACCACTCCATTTCTTAAAACTATTCTTTATGTAAATTATTAAATATCAGTAAGTAACTTCATAGACTAATATACTACTCCGGTGTAATCGTCTCGATAACTTTGTGAGCTATAATTAATTAAAAAATCCCCAGCTTTAAAATTGAATACCGCCTTCTTATTATCCGTCTTTTGTAGCATAGCCCCTTCCGTTACCCACATGGAACAATGCCCTTTGTCAAGATAGTTGTTCGCATTGATATAGGACAAGTTCTGTTTTCCATTCTTATCAATGGTTACGATATTAAAGTTCACGATGATATAACCATCTCTTAGCCAGAAATCCTCATCGTGCCTTATACCATGCTTTTTCATATAGTCAAACACATCATACCCTGAAGGTGCTACATAAAGGGTTACTGGTAGCTTATAAGTACCATACCATCGCTGCATATACTTAGATAACGATAGTTCATCCTGTTTCGCTTTTTCTTTGACATCCATATAGGAGGGCAGCTTAGAGATCTTCTTCGCATAATCCAGACCAATAAACGTTCTAAATTCATCAAATAGGCGGATATTGGTATAGGAGTACATTCCAGTTATCTTACCAGCTAACTTGCTATAGGTCATGTCCAGCACAGATGCCGTATGCTTCAGCTCTTTTTCTGGTATTCGGCTATAGATATTACCAACCTCTCCGGTTTTGATATTCACCAGGTCAATTCCATCCCCTGCTTTTACTAGGGGATAATGTTTACCATTGATTTCTTCGCTATAGTAGATATCTACTTGCTGACGGTTCTTACCTTCTGCATCCACATAATAGAAGGTTGGCATAATTCTTACCACATTGGCACTACTATACATCTCTCCAATGGTATCGATCATGAATCTAACAGCGTAACCCGTTTTTAATACTCCTCTGTTTTTAAACTTAGGATGACTGCCATTCACTAATGGGAAGGTGTATTTACTAAGCCGTCCCGTTTCCTTTCCGTACTGATCCTTTGTTCCAACTTTGTAATAATAGGCATAATCTTTGTGATAGTTCGTCCGTTTCGTTCCGTCCTCTGCCCCTTCAAAATACTTAAAAAACATGGTCTTATCCTGTCGGAATACTTCTTTCCACGTCTTATCATCGGACATATCATACATCGTAAGTCCATAGATTCTTCCGGATACTTGAAACTTCCTCTGTGCTGTCGCAATATAATTATGAATGACTGCATTTCGGGTGGTTTCCGTTTTATTTAATTTATCCACTCCATTTACTGCAACCGTTCGAAATTCTGCTGTGTAAACCCCTTCCTGTACCCACATAGGAACATAAAATCGAGAGGTACTTCTTCCTAGAATGATCCAGGTTCCTGATTTGATAAACTGATCATTCTCTGGATTCTTATCATTAAAATTATCATAGTATACATCAAAGGGTAACCGCATCTCATTACGGACAATTCCGCTTTTCTTTGCTATGTATGAGATGTTTGCCGGATCTATAAAGGACCGTGAAAAATCTCGTTCAGAATAACCTAATCGGTCACTATGCAGTAGAGTGTTTGATATACGAACTGTAAAATCATTTAGTGTCGTATCGGGATCAAGAATGATCTGGTATGCCCCATCGTCCGGCTTAATTACCTGAGTCCATTTTTCATTATCTGCTGATACGATGGGTTCGCAGATAACTGGCGTATGGATCGTAACATCATTGACCGATAAGGTATAGGATTGTAAAGTAAATTTTGTACTTACACTTCTCGGATGCAGATAGTAATTTACGGTACCCGTAGATTTATTGACTCCATTAAGTTTTGTGGCTTCAATTACCTGTCCTTCCTTATATAACGTCTTATCATGGATAATTGTTGAAGTATGTACGAAAGGTGAAGCATTTGGACTGGGAGCGATCTTTTTTATTGGCGTGCTCGATAATACTACACTCCCATTAAACATAAGGTAATCGTTCTTTACCATCGGATCCTCCGTCATGGTTAATGCATAGGAGGTTAAATCGATGAAATCTACTTGCGGCCGATCACTGGTCTCCGAAGATATTGGTTCTGGATTATCAATCGTAATTCCTTCGGTTACTTGTTTCGGAGGTATTACATGATCTAATAATCGTTTGCTGTGCGATGTATCAAGGGATGGGAGGTTTAGATAACTTTGGTTTGCATTAAGAGTTACCTTACCCTCTGGTAGTGAATAGTTATAGACCGTGGCCATGTTGACGGTAAAATAATCAAGGTTTTCTATCTCCCAATAGGAATAGGCTTTCTCTACCTCAATATACTGTGTATTGGATACTGTGTCGATTACTTCCTGTGGTCCTCCAAACTCTTCTGGTGTAGCCGTATAATAATGTAGAGTATAGTTCATGGTAACCGGTACATTATAAGTTATCTTACCGGTTCGATTGACTAGGCTGTAGCCTAACAGGTAATCCTTTGTCTTAACATAAACATACTGACTTTCTGTGGTTGAGATACCTTTCTCTGAGGTAAAATAGGAAGCCTTGTATTTATCTCCGTTAATTACCGCATATGGAGTAGGACTGTCCATAGGTAAGGTTATCGGTGCCGATTGTTCTGGAACCTCCACTTCCATTTGTTCTGCCTGATAATAAAGCTTTAATGTTACTATGCTCCCCAGCTTCGTTGTGGAGGGAATAGTAAAGGATGCAGTCATACCTGTTCCTGTCTTTGTATCCGATGCAGTGGCAGTCGTATAGGTATAATCCCATTTGTTCAGATATACATACATTAAACCATTTACGGATACTTGCGATTGAATGGACTTATTGATTGACTGACTTCTGGTAACGGTCTCCTCTGAAATCTTATTAATTAAACCACCGGTACTAGAAACCATGATGGTACGGAGGATGATTTTATCAGTGACAACATCATCCATATCATAGAGTACATTTACTGTGATGCCCCCAGTTATCTTATCTGCGGAAGGAGCTGTGAATTCCACCTTTGTACTACTTCCACTGTCTATCATAGTGGGGGATGTAGGAGAATTCATCTTGTAGGACCATTTCCACTCTCCAGTGAAGTTGTAATTCTTTCCTCCCTCCGTAACACTTGGGTTAACAGTATAAGTATAAGTCTTTCCTGCTTGAACACTTCCAGTTGTTAAGGTCTTTATCGTCTGCCCTGTCAATTTATTTACCGCATTGACGGTAACTGGAATTGTTCCAGCCGCTGCTCGATTATAATACACTGTGACATTTACATTTGTACTTTTCTTTATATTAGGTACCTTAAATGTAATCGCACCATCTGCCCTGGCCGATTCTAAATTCACTTTCTTTGTTGCATTCTCTTGATCGGTATAAGAATAATAGAATGATTTTGTTTTTTGATAGGTATGTCCATTATAAAGAACCGTTTGATCTACAGCTTTACTAAAATCTTGATTTGGTCTGATTGTTCCTTCATATAGAACATCCTTAATCACAGTATTGGTTTCTACATCTACTGCTCGAATCGTTATTTTGCTTTCCTGATTTTCTCTATAGTAGAGGTAGATGTCCATACCACCTAGAAGAACTGTAGTACTACCGTTTTGGATGTTGGATAATTTACAATTATGACTGTCCCCTATCGAATGAGTTTCTAAGGCTTCTTCTGATCCTTTCCTCTTTACTACATATTTATATAGTTCATAGCTTTTGCCGTTATGATTAATCACTTCATCTTCATTGATCCAAGAAACCGTATTACCGGGTAAAACCTCGCCCAGACTTCGAGAAACCTTGATGTTTTTGTTTTCATCATTTTTGTAATATATGGTGGTTATTTGCGTATCAGGCTTAAACTTAATCTGCATATTGAAGAAGCTTGCAAAGTCATCTAGCTGATTATTAGAGCGATTCCAATATTCTTTCAATAGGATCTCTTTCCAGTTTCGAATATCATAGGATCGACCAACTTTATTCCCATTCACCTTTTGATAAGTTTCAAAGATACCATGAAGATAGATTGGTGTATCCTTGGTTATGTTACTGAAATCTTCCTTCAGGGCCTCTTCTACTTGGTTTGAATTAAATCGGTAGGTGTTTGTTGTCATTCCGGTGACAGGATTTTCTACACTATCTTTATCTACTGCGTCT
>CAYMLE010000144.1:0-6646 GCA_964391115.1 uncultured Herbinix sp.
TATGCCAAGCCGGATGCAAGCAGAGGTGAAATTATTCGAGCAGCTGTGTTAGCGAGTGCTCATGATTTTGTCTGCAGGATGCCAGATGGATATGATACGATGATTGGCTCCTCTGGAAGACAGCTCTCTGGCGGCGAGCGCCAGAGAGTGTCCATTGCCAGAGCCATATTGGCAGACCCAAGGATATTAATTCTTGACGAGGCAACTGCCTCAGTGGATACAGAGACGGAGCAGGCGATTCAGAATTCCCTGTCCTTTCTGGTGAAAGGAAGGACTACCTTGTCTATAGCCCATCGCTTGTCAACTCTGAAGGATGCAGACAGTCTGGTCGTGATAGATGAAGGGAAGCTGACAGAAGCAGGTAGCCACGGAGAACTGATTGCGAGGAAGGGAACCTATTACACCTTGATGCAGCTACAGACGAAGGCCTTGGGGATGAGAGGGATCGAGTAAATTAATATTCTAGGTGTAGTGGTGAATATGAGTATATTGTTTCTTGGGAAGGAGTGTTTGCATGGCTAGGGATATGGATAGGCATAGAGATTCGGTGGAAGAGGATTTTGATTTTGCTAAGATGGAGGAGCAGTCAGTAGATTTACTACAGCTTCGATTTATTAATAAAGAGAATGCTACGTTTCAAAGGACGGAGGGGGGCTTTGTATCTCTGGAGTATGAGGGTAAGAGATATGACCGGGTTGGTGTTTATCGAACTTTTCCTTTTACTGATCCGGACCACTATATATCCATTCGGGAGGCTGATGAGAAGGCTAGAGAAATCGGTGTGATCCTAGACGTTTGGGCAGACCTATCGAAGGAAGAGGCACAGATGCTGAAGGAACAGATGGATCTTAGGTACTTTACGCCGGTTATTCAAAAGATCATAGATATTAAAGAAGAGTATGGATACGCTTACTTTCATATCATAACGGAATTTGGTGAATGCAAATTTACGATCCAGATGAGTGGTGGTTCCGTGGTTTCTCTGTCAGAGGAACGGATCTTGATTACGGATCTGGATGGAAATCGTTATGAAATACCGGATATCAGTAAACTATCTGCAGCAGAGCTGAAGAAATTAGATCTATTTATATAAGACAAGGTTGCGTATGGCAACAGGGTCAAAGCATGGATAGGAGGTTCGTTATGAATCTGAAGTATGATTTGCCGGAGATAATAAGCCAGTGGCTTTCCCTACGTAAAGGGGAAGTGATTTGGTATTGTTCTCCTTGCGATATCGGTATGGATGGGGGTTATAACAACAATGGATATGTTGTAGTGACCAATTTCCACCTGTTGGTCTTAAATAATGAGGGCTTAGTGAAGGAAGTTAAGCTTACCGATTGTGAGCGTATCCGCTGTGAGTCGTTAGTAGATAATGGTATTCTTACAATTACCCGAGGAGGAAACGATGAGCTTGTAGCCCGATTTTCTATGAAGCATCTTGCTCGATTCTCCTATATAGCCAGAGGAGCAGAGCTTTTGTCCAAGGGGGTGGAGCAGCTAGTTGTTAGTAAAGAAAAGGAACGAATGTGCTCCAAATGCCATCGAGCCCTACCGGGAACCAGTTCCTGTCCACATTGTAATGGGCACCTGGTTACCTTTAAGAGGTTTTGGAAGCTCTGTGGAAGCTTTCAAATCCGACTCATTGCAATCTCGATCTTTATGGTTATAGCCTCAGCCATTAGTTTATATATGCCGGAGGTCCAGCAAAGATTTATCGATAGTGCCCTAAGAGATAAGTCGGGGAATTTTCATGATGTTCTTGTATTCACAGGAACGATGGCGATATTAACCTCAGCCCTATTAGTGATTAATCTAACTAGGAACTGGTGGTGTGCCACCCTGGGGGCAAATATCAGTATGGATTTGAGGAAAAAGCTATATCAGAAGCTTCAGGTATTATCTCTTTCCTTTATGCAGAAACGCAAGCCTGGGGACCTGATAACCCGTATTGTGAGAGATACCAGCCATATTCGTGGTTTTATGGAGAATGTATTCAGCAATATGGTCTCAACCCTGGTGACTATGGTAGGGGCATTTGTGGCAATGCTGATCATGAATCCAAGGCTTACCTTGGCGTCCACGGTTTTCATTGTTGCCGTATTTATCCTGAATAGGGTGTTCCGTAAGAAAACGAGAAGGATGTTTCGGGCGCAAGGGCGGAAGGAGGATATGATTAATTCTGCTCTACAGGATGTAATCTCCGGTATTCGTGTTGTAAAATCCTTTGGTAAGGAGCATGAGGAAGCGGAGTTGTTTCATAGAAAGACTCAGGAATATGCGCTCGTGCAGAAGAAAAATGAAGTTTTCTGGGCCTACTTCTTTCCCTTGATCTCCTTTATTATGGGAATCGGAATGTATTTTGCAACTTACTTTGGTGGAGGTTTGGTTCTGGACGGGTCTATGACAACCGGTGAACTGATTCAATTCGTAACCTATACCGGTACTCTCTATGGACCTTTGGGGTGGATGAATCATCTTCCCCAAATGTTTCGTCGTATGGTAACCTCTCTAGAACGAGTTTATGATGTATTAGATGAGGAGCCGGACATTACAGATTCAAGGGAAGCAAAAGAAATATCCATAAAAGGTGCCGTTGAATTTAAAGAGGTTAGCTTTGGCTATAAATCCTATGAGCAGGTGCTTACGGACATCAACCTAAGGGTTGAGCCCGGTGAGATGATAGGTCTGGTTGGTTCCTCAGGTACAGGTAAATCTACGTTGATTAATCTTCTGATGCGCCTATATGATGTGGATCAGGGACAAATTCGGATTGATGATGTAGATATCCGCAATATTAGCTCAGACTGCTTGCATTCTCAATTGGGTGTGGTCCTACAGGAAACCTTTTTATTTACGGGAACGATTCTAAATAATATCCGTTTTGCTAAACCGGATGCCTCGATGGAGGAGATTATCCGGGCTGCCAAGGCTGCCAATGCCCATGATTTTATAGTAAAGATGCCGGATGGATATAATACGTATGTTGGGGAACATGGCTTTACGATCTCCGGTGGAGAACGGCAAAGAATTGCTATTGCTAGGGCGATACTAAATAATCCAAAGCTGCTAATTCTTGATGAAGCTACTGCAAGCCTCGATACGGAAAGTGAGTACCTCATTCAGCAAGCATTAAACCGGCTCAAAGAGGGAAGGACAACCTTTGCTATCGCTCATCGATTATCCACCTTACGGGAAGCGAACCGTTTGGTAGTGATCGATGCTCATAGAATTGCAGAAATAGGAACTCATAATGAGTTGATGGAAAAGAGGGGTATCTATTATAAACTGGTTACCGCACAACTAGAAATGCAGAAGGTGGCTGAGAGCAGCTAATTGATCCATTAAATGAGGTATGGTACTTTGGATTGTATAAGTTTGAAATATTTGTGAAAAAGGAGATTGTTCTTTCATTTTCATTGAAAATATGATATAAAGAAAAGAGTATTTATTTTGATGTTTCGGTGGAGAATATCGCTTGCCGGGATGAATGAGGAAAGGATAATAAGATGAAGAAAATATCAGCACTATTACTTTTAAGCATGTTCATGCTATTGGCAGGGGGATGTAACAAGAAGGATAACCTAGAGGGTGATAAGGTTAATGTAACACCTACACCTGTGCTAGGAACCGAAAGCACCGATGGATCTGTAGAACCCGTAGTACCCGGTGAGGGAGAAGCACCTGAATTATTGGTAAACGATGTAGTACGAGAGGAATATAACTTTGAAGACTATATTACCTTAGGTCAATATGAAGGGATCGAGGTAACCGTAGGTGAAAACGTGGTTACAGAGTCCGACATCCGATTAGCGATTCAGTCGGAATTACAAAGCAACGGAGTAGAGCTTACGGAGGTTACCGATCGTGCTGTTCAGATTGGCGATATAGTAAACATTGATTATGAAGGACTGAAAGACGGTGTTGCATTCGAAGGCGGTACAGCCCAAGATTATAATCTTCTTGTTGGCTCCGGTCAGTTTATTCCAGGCTTTGAGGATCAACTAATGGGGACTAAGACTGGAGATAAGGTAGATTTAAATCTTACTTTCCCAGAGACTTATCCTTCCGAAGATCTTGCAGGTCAGCCTGTTGTATTTAAGGTTACAGTTAATAAGATTCAGGAATATGTGTTAACAGAAGACTATATTAAGGCAAATACCGATTTTACTACAATTGACGCTTTTATGGAAGCGCGTACCAAAGATGTAGAGGCTAGAAAAGAAATAAACATTGCTAACAAGAAGGCGAATGATATCTATAATAACATTGTTGAGAATTCTGAGATTAGCTCTCTGCCACAATCTATTTTAGATTATTTCACCCAGGATTTTAAAGTGTATTATTCTAATTATGCAGCATCCTATGGTGTAGATCTAGCTACCTTCTTAAACTTCTCTGGATCAAGCGAAGCACAGTTTGAACAGAATGCGAAAGACTATGCAAAAGCTATGACAACTAGAGAAGTTGTTATGACTGCTATTGCTAAGGCAGCAAACATTGTACTGACGGAGGAGGATTACCAAACAGCTATGGCAGAATATGCTGTAGAATATGGATACGAATCTACCGAAGAATTTATGGATACGGTTGATGAAGAGCTTCTCAGACAGGACATACTCTATCGTAAAGTAGAGGATTATATTGTAGAAGAAGCAATTGAACTATAGAAAATAAGAGAGAATGAATGATAAGAGATTTTTTACCTATAAGTAAGAACGATATGGTACAGAGGGGATGGACACAGTGTGACTTTGTCTTCGTGACAGGGGATGCCTATGTGGACCATCCTTCCTTTGGTCCTGCGATATTGAGCAGGCTATTAGAAAGCTATGGTTATAAGGTTGGAATAATCGCTCAGCCAGATTGGAAGGATGATCAGAGTATCACCATCCTAGGAGAACCAAGGCTGGGATTCTTAGTGAGTGGCGGAAATATGGATTCTATGGTAAACCACTATTCGGTAGCTAAGAAAAAAAGACAGACCGATGCTTATTCGCCCGGAGGTACAATGGGGTTAAGACCGGACTATGCAACAGTTGTTTATAGTAACCTGATTCGAAAGGTATATAAGAATATTCCAATCGTGATTGGTGGAATTGAGGCCAGTCTTCGAAGGTTGGGGCATTATGATTACTGGAGCAATAAGGTGAAAAGATCAATTCTACTTGATTCTCAGGCGGATCTATTATCCTATGGTATGGGTGAAAACTCCATCGTAGAGATTGCTGAAGCCTTAGAAAGTGGAATTGAGATTAAGGATATCACCTATATTGCAGGTACTGTTTACCGGGCAAAGAGTCTGGAATCAGTATATGATTCCTTGGAATTACCCTCGTATCAGACGATCCTAGATAGTAAAAAGGAATTTGCCAGAAGCTTCTATATTCAATACTGTAACACGGATCCCTTCTCAGGAAAGCGTCTGGTGGAACGCTATAAGGACACAGAATATATTGTTCAGAATCCACCGGCAAGACCACTAACTCAGGCCGAGATGGACCGAGTTTATTCTCTTCCCTATATGAGGGAGTATCATCCATCCTATGAAGAAGCGGGAGGCATTGCTGCCATTCGTGAAATCAAATTCAGTTTGGTAAGTAACCGAGGCTGCTTTGGAGGCTGTAATTATTGTGCATTAACCTTTCATCAGGGGCGCATTTTACAGACCCGTAGCCATGAATCAATATTAGCAGAAGCAAATCATCTAATCTGGGATAAGGATTTCAAGGGATACATTCACGACGTAGGTGGACCAACAGCGAATTTTAGGCATACGGCCTGTGACAAACAGTCTACAAAAGGCGCTTGTATTCATAAGCAATGTTTGTTCCCAGAACCCTGTAAGAAATTAAAAATAGATCACACGGATTATCTAAATCTGCTACGGAAACTGAGGACCCTTCCCAATGTTAAGAAGGTATTTATCCGTTCAGGAATCCGCTATGACTATTTGGTGAGGGATAAGGACGAAACCTTCTTTGAAGAGCTCTGCGAGCATCATATCAGTGGGCAATTAAAGGTTGCACCGGAGCATATCAGCGACCGTGTATTAGAACTGATGGGAAAACCGAAAAACTCTGTTTACGAAGAATTTCGAACGAAATATAAACAGGTGAATGAGAAGGTTTGTAAGGAGCAGTATGTAGTCCCTTACCTAATCTCCTCCCACCCTGGCTCGACGTTGAAGGAAGCGGTAGAGTTGGCGGAATATCTGAGAGATTTAGGATATATGCCAGAGCAGGTGCAGGATTTTTATCCGACACCCTCCACCATATCAACCTGTATGTATTATACTGGTCTGGACCCAAGGACCTTGGAGGAGGTCTATGTTCCCAAGACACCTCATGAGAAGGCGATGCAGAGAGCACTGATTCAGTATAGAAATCCGAAAAATTATAACCTGGTTGTGGAGGCTCTGACAAAAGCCAACCGTACCGATTTAATTGGTTTTGATAAGAATTGCTTGATTCGTCCAAGACAGCTAGCCAAGGAAAAATATTGGATGAAGCAATCGAATACAAGCCTGAAAAAGGATTCGAATAAAGGCCCGAATAAAAGCACGAATAAGGATCTGAGTAAGGGGTCAAATAAGAATACGAATAAGGATCTGGATAGCAGATCAAACAAGAGCACGTATAAAGAC
>CAYMLE010000145.1:0-6517 GCA_964391115.1 uncultured Herbinix sp.
TAATGAAATAAAAGAACTTACCAGAGGATGTTATATTGATGATGGCGAGGAAATAATGATGATAGGTCAACAGGTAAATCAATTATTTTAGAATTATTATTGTTATATGGTTAGCAAAAATCATCATAAATTGAATAAATACATAACAAAGTAGGGCACGTTGTGGTTTGATAAGGGGGCAACCTAGAAATAGGCTGCCCTACTTTCTTATAATACAAGTTATGTTTTATACATTTTTATCTTGTTCATACAAATATTTGGTAATATAATGAATTTATAAACATAAAAAGAGAGGGTTAACTTATGAGTAAAATTTCGAAAGTATTTTTTAACATGGCTTGTATAATAGGTATCATAGTGGGATCATGGCATTTTTTTGTACCATATTCGTCAAAATGGTTTTCATATATACCAGATGCTCCAACTGAAATAATTCAATCGATTAATTATTAATTTTTGTTTTTCCTTTTTATTAGTAGGAATTAGTTTGTTATTATTAGTAGTGCAAAAGAAATTATTTGATGGTCAAAAGGAATTAATGATATTTTATGTATTTTATACTAGATGAAGAAACAGGAATTTTAGTCCTTGATAAAAATTACTATGACCCGGAAGATGTCGGTGTTGTGTTAGAAGTAATCCAGGATAATCTAATTATTTAAGTAGGGAGGGAACAACTTGAAAGACGAAGTGATAAAGACGATTAACGTGAAGCGGAATTCAGTTGAATTTGAGGTCTATGTGTTGTTCCGCAGATTAGAAGCTCCAGTTTGGTGGGCCCTACTGACATACCCAACAATCATAACTGATACAAGGAAGAATTTGTTTTAGGTTATTGCAATAGGAATGGATGGAGCTGTAGATACCTATTTTGGTGCATAACTTATAATTCCCCCCCTGTCTTACGGAGCGTGGATTATTTTTTATACTACATCAGTATATACTAAGTTCAAGGTGATAATTATGGATGTAAAAAGAAAAATGGAACTTTTGGAAAATTATAAAAATAGGCATCCAGAAATGGGTGTGATTTCTTACTATTGTAAGGAAACGGGAGAGGTATTCTTAGGTATTTCTAAAGATACAAAAGCGGACTTTAACAGCACAAGTTTCAAACTGTCAGGTAACTGTCATCCGAATAAACAGTTGCAAGGACTATGGAATATATATGGATTACAAGGTTTTGAACTCTCAGTGGCAAAAGTGTTAAAGTATGATGATCCAAACGAGGATCAAACAGCTAAATTAGAAATTTTAAGAGAGCAGTGCCTTGCTTCAAATCCAAATGCTACGAGGATATGGCGATGAATGAAAAAATAGTAATTGTATCAGATAATTATAATCGTATTGACGGCAGAAATGCTTATCAATCTGACGTGAAACAATTAACCTTAGGTGCGCCTATGATAGAAGAAAATAAAAATATGCAGATTGCTGCACAAATCTGGAAAAATGATATAAATGGTGATTTGGTTTTGTCACAGGAGTTACCAATTCATCAAGTATTTGACCTAATTATTTTATTGTCTAGAACATTACTTTATTTTAAGGAGGCATATCGTCTTCCGCTTTTATATGACTCCCAAAAGCCTACAGTAGAGCGGGTTGGAGTACAAGGCGGGGTGTTGCCGATAGAAGTGTGTTTAGATAATCCAAACATTAATGAAGATATTAAAGCATTTGCCCAGAGCCTGAATGATTTAGGAGAAATAATAGGAGAACGTAAGCGGGTACTTAGCCGCATTTTAGAGGAATTGGAGTTATATTAATATGAACATGACTTGTATTTTGTCACCTGATCGACGGTTAACCAAAGAGGAACAGTCAATTGTCTGGATCAAACCGCCTTCACATATTGAAAGTGAAGCTGAAAAACGTATTTATCAAGAAGTAGTTAGAAATTGGAACCGGGGTGAAATGAAAATCAGTACAATTTTACTGGAAGGTGATGCAGGATCAGGGAAGACCCAGCTTGCAAAAGCCCTATCTGCTGATTTTAACCTACCTTACACAAAAGTAACCTGCTTTGCTGATATGGATAAATCTGATGTGCTAGGTTCTATTCTTCCAGTAATGTCGGGAAATAATAAATCCGATACGGTTGAATATTGCTATTATCCATCAGAGATTGTCCGTGCCTATGAAAATGGATGGCTTTTAGAAATTCAGGAACCGACAGTGATTCGGGATGCTGCTGTATTAATGGCTTTGAATTCTGCCCTGGAACCGGATGGCTACCTAAATCTGCCAACTCGTATCGTGCACAGGCATCCAGATTTTATCGCTGTGATTACAACAAACCGCGGTTACAATGGTTGCCGTCCTTTGAATGAAGCTTTACGTGATCGAGTACAGCATGCCGAAAAATTGGACTTACCTCCAAAAGAAGTTATGATGGATCGAGCAAAAGTTAAGACTGGATATCAATCTGAACATATTCTTTCTCTTTTAGCCGATACGATTATCCTACTCGATGAAACGGCAAGGGCGAATGCAATTAAAGGCGTGGCAGGAATGCGTTCCTATCTCTTTTGGGTGGATGCAGTTGCCTGTGGGGCATCTATACAAAGTACTTTGTATTATAAGGTACTATACAAAATTACCACGGATCCACAGGAGCTTGTCATTTTAGAGCAGGCACTGATAAGTCATGGTTTCATAGAAAAGATGAAAGAATTAGAAGCAATCGATCATTCACCTTTTTATGGAGAGAATAAAGAAGTAATGGAACTTCAGATTTCCCAAAATGGAGAATACTATGCTGAATCAAATCAGGGTGATAAAAAAGCAATTCGGATGAGGAAATCAGCAGATAGTGAGGGACAATCAGATACGGGTAGTAATGATAATACGGATGTTTCAAGCAATGATAATGGTGAAAATGGTACCCCATTCTATCATGAGTTTGATAGGCCAGTTACTAAGGAACAAAAAGTAGAATTTCGAAAACAATTAAACAAAGAAGCAAGAAAAAGTGTTCAAGGAAGCTGCCATGAAGCAATTAAGCTTATTGTTCATCGACCGGAAGCTACACCTAAGGACAAGGAAGAATATAATAAAATAACTGCTTACTTATTGCCAGTCATTCGGCAACTAATCCGAAAAACCAACCCACTTTTAGAACATGAAGTTTCTAGTGAATATGTAAAATCTCAGCTATATGGCACAAAATTTTGTGCTGATCAAGTGGCTTCTCTAGACTTCTGTGTATTTGCCCGTAAGCGTCCACCACAGGAAGAACCTTCTCTTGCAGTTGCTCTTAGAATTGATGAATCAGCCTCCATGTCAGCCTTTGGCCGATTAGATTCTGCAAAACAGGCTGCAGTTGCTCTATATGAATTCTGCACTGGATGTGGCATTCCGGTAATTATTTATGGAGACACAGCAGATAGATCCAGAATGGAACAAATGTCTATTTATTCATATGTAGATTTTGAAAGCAAAGACCCGGATGAAAAATATACTATGATGAATATTCAGGCTCGTAGCAATAACAGAGATGGTATGGCATTGCGAATTATATCTGATCGATTGCTTAAATTACCACAAAAAACAAAATTAATCATCAGTATCAGTGATGGACAGCCTAAGGCTACGCCTGATTATACAGGTGAAAAAGCAGCTCGTGATATGAAAGAAATCTTACAGGAGTTCAGGCGAAAAGGAATCCAGTTCCTTGCTGCAGCGATTGGGCAGGATAAGGAAGCAATCCGTGAACTTTATGGAGCTGAATGTACATTGGATATCACGGATTTAAAGCTGCTTCCAGCAAGACTGGTCCAAATAATCGCAAGATTTCTGTAAATATGATATACTAACCAGTAATGGAGGTGGAGTATGGATTGTGTGAAGATAGGGAAATTGATTGCCAAACTACGTAAGGAAAAAGAACTTACACAAAAAAATATAGCGGATGCATTAGGAATTCAAAGTAAAACAGTCTCAAAATGGGAATGTGGTTTAGGGTGTCCTGATCTGTCGTTATGGTCAGAACTATCTGCCATTTTAGGCGTTGATATGAAACAGATGATGGAGGGTGAAATTACATCAAATAAACGTGATAGTGGTAATATTGATAAAATACGTTTTTATGTCTGCCCGTTCTGTGGAAATATCCTAGTAAGCACAGGAAGTGCCTCAATCTTTTGTTGTGGAAGAAAATTAGAACAGATTCTGCCCACAGAAGCATTAACATTTCCTAAGATCACGGTTGATGAAATAGATTCGGATTACTTTGTCACCTTTGATCATCCAATGACCAAAGATCATTATCTTTCTTTTGCTGCTTATGTGAAAAGCGACAGAGTATTTTTAAATCGCTTGTACCCGGAACAAAGTCCGACTTGCAGGTTTCCTGTAACTACTGGTGGTAAATTATATGCTTATTGTATTAAGCATGGGTTATCTATTTATCAAGATTATTAGTCGAGCAGAGTGACGAAGGGACGGGTTCAATATCGTTTAATTAACATCAGTATTGACGAGTAAACGTATGCATTTCAGCCTATGGCCCAACACAATTAATTTCGTAAAAAATGGTATCACAACTAAGCAAATGCTTTACATATGTAGATATGCTTTGGCTATATGTACTGCATCTATTCATTGAGCACATAAACCAGGATCATGACGATAAGTGTCTGGATATTAAGGATAAACAGAGAATAACAGGTTTGCGATGCAATAACAATAATAAAGGTTCAATACAAAATAAACCATGCTATAGGGTATAGAAAAATAGACATAGTTAAGAAATATATACATAAAAGATCTGAAGGAATGGTATGGCTTATCAATAAGACAGATTGAGAGATTGACAGGAAGGAATTTGTAGAGGAGTAATACAAAGAATATAACGTGTCAACAACCCCGTCCCCCTAGTGTTATTTATCCTTAACAGGATCTGGTTCTATGCTGCAAAACCTTAGGGTAGCAGCATGATGGTCATCTAGCTTTCTCATCTCTTTAAAAATGAATACGGCTGTGATTAATGATGCTAACAGATCGGATATGGGTCCCGCTGCTAATATACCATCCATGCCATAAAATTTAGGTAGAATTATTAAGGCAGGGATTAATATTAAAACTTGTCTTGAAAGACCCAACAACGCCGAATGTCTGGGTTTACCAACAGCCTGGAAGTAATTTGATGATACAATCTGAAAACCGATAATTGGTAAGAAGATTAAAAACTTCTTCGTAGCTGAGATGCCAAACGATATCAGCTCTGTGTCATCATTATTGAATAGATGGATTAATTGCTCCGGAAATAATCGGGTCATGATCCATCCAAACAAAACTATCACTGATGCAAAAACAACTGCAATATGGTAGGCATTTTTTACCCTGTCATATTTCTTGGCACCATAATTGTAACCGATGATAGGTTGAACTCCTTGGTTGATGCCAAAAATCGGCATGATAATTAAGGTTGTAATACTATTTACAATTCCCATGCCTGAGATTGCGATGTCTCCACCGTAGATTCCTAAATTTTTATTCATAATAAAATTCAGGACACTGGCGGCTATCTGCATACTAAAGGGAGCAGTTCCTAAGGAAATAATATTGCCAACATAGGAAGCTTTTAATTTAAGATATTTAGGTTTAATTTTTAATAAGCTTTTTCCACGAAGGAAGTATGCCAGTACCCATATGGCCGATACGGCCTGTGAGATGATGGTAGCAAGGGCAGCACCCTTCATGCCCCAACGGAAGACAAATATGAAGATGGGGTCCAGGACGGTATTTATAATTGCTCCAATTAACATGGTGTACATTGCAATCTTAGGATTGCCTTCTGACCGGATAAAATTATTCATACCCATACCTAGGGACTGAAATACTCCACCAATCAGAATAATTTGGAGATAATCCATAGCATAGGGTAGAATCTGTTCACTGGTACCCATTAACATAAGAAATGGTTTCAGGAAGATTAGACCAATGATAGATAATGTGATAGAAGATAGGATAAGCAATACCAACGCATTACCAAAGATACCCTCTGCTTCTTCTTTCCTGTTTTCTCCTAGACGAATCGATACTAAGGAATTCGCACCGATACCAATTAACATGGAAAATGCCATCATAATTAGCATAACCGGAAAGGCCACCGTGGTACCGCCGATACCGAGAAATCCTACACCATGTCCAATATAAATTCGGTCTACAACATTATATAAGGCATTTACCAGCATTCCAATAATTGCAGGAACCGAAAATTTGATTAATAACTTTGATACTTTTTCTTCTCCTAATTGCTTTGATCGATCCATTCGTTCTCTCCTAAAGTATTTTTGTCTGATTAAAAGTGCATATGTTTGTCATACAATAAATTTATAAACAGTATGGGTAATGGCATTGGAGAATATATCCGATATCATTATCCGAAATCATAAATTCATCTTAATTACAGTTAGTATACTAACGAATGAATGGATGGATGTCAATCTATTTATATACACAAAATATAATAGTTTTGCCCTTAAAATTGTTATTCGCAGCCTCATCAGTG
>CAYMLE010000146.1:0-6504 GCA_964391115.1 uncultured Herbinix sp.
TTCTGGTTTCTGGATCTAGGGTTGTCTCCCATAATTGATGGGCGTCCATTTCGCCGAGACCTTTATAACGTTGGAGATTTATAATTTTATTATTGGCATTCTTACGGAATTTCTCCAGCTCAAAATCATTGAATAAATATTCGGAACGTTTCGCTTTTTTGCCTTTTGCTGTGGTTTCATACTCTACCTTGTAGAGGGGAGGCAAACCCTTATAAACCTTGCCTTCTATAATTAATTCCGGCATAAAGCGGTAGAAGAAGGTCAATAAAAGTGTACTAATATGAGCTCCATCCACGTCTGCATCGGTTAGAATAATTATCTTATCGTAACGAATCTTGCTAATATCGAATTCTTCTCCAATGCCACAGCCGAAGGTAGCGATCATGGATTTGATTTCATTATTGACAAGAATTTTCTCAAGGGACGCTTTTTCTACGTTTAAGATTTTGCCTCGAAGGGGTAAGACAGCCTGAGTTCTGCGGTTTCTGGCAGTTTTTACGGTACCTCCAGCGGAGTCTCCCTCTACGATGTATAGCTCACATTCCTCCGGCTTTTTGGAGGAGCAGGAGGCTAGCTTACTTCGAGTATCTACATCATTTAACTGCTTTAAAACAGCGGTTCGAGCTTTATCACTGGCCCGTCTTGCATTGAAGGATTTTAAGGAATTGTCCAAAATGGTTTTTAGTATTTCGACGTTCTTATCAAACCATAGCTGGGACTCCGTCATGAATACATCCTCTACCGCACTTTTTGCATCCGTATTACCTAGCTTCGTCTTTGTCTGGCCCTCAAACTGAGGATCCGGATGCTTAATGGATACGATAGCGACCAAGCCGTTTCGGATATCCTTGCCATCAAAGTTCTCATCCTTATCCTTAAGGACACCTAGCTCTCTGGCATATTGATTCATCACTCTGGTTAGACCGGATTTGAAGCCGGTAACCAGGGTACCACCGTCTACGACATTGATACGATTACAGTAGGAATTGATTTGCTCAGAATAGTTGTCTGTATATTGCAGAGCAATTTCCACTTCAATCTCACCGCTTTTTCCCTCAAGGTATACTGGCTCATCATGGAGAACGCTCGTCTCCCTATTTAAATAGGAAACAAAGCTTTTAATACCATCTGCCTCTTGGTAGCTCTTAGTAGTACCAGTTATCTGGTCATTAAAATTAATTAATAGGTTTTTATTAAGATAAGCAATTTCCTTCAGCTTTTTCTTAATTGTATCCGCTTTAAATTCTACGGTTTCAAAGATGCTATCATCCGGATAGAAGATGACCTTAGTTCCGGTATCGGATTTATTGCATTTTCCAACAACGGGTAAAAGGCCGTTTTCTAGCTCTACAATTGGATGGCCACCATTTATGTATTCATCTCGATAGATCTTTCCATCCCTGCGAACCTCAATAATCATACGCTTGGATAGGGCATTTACTACAGAAGCACCTACACCATGGAGTCCGCCGGACACCTTATATACGGAGCCATCGAATTTGCCGCCTGCATGGAGTATGGTGTAGACAACTCTGACGGTTGGAATATGTTTTGTGGGATGAATATCAATTGGAATCCCTCTACCGTTATCGACGATTTCAATACCGCCGTCCTTTAGTAATGTTAGATCGAGCCTTGTACAAAACCCGGCAAGATGTTCATCGATTCCATTGTCTAGAATCTCCCATATCAGATGATGAAGCCCTCTGGGTCCAGTGCTTCCGATATACATACCTGGACGCTTTCTTACTGCTTCCAGCCCTTCTAAAACAAGAATCTGACTCCCGCTATATTGTTCCATGGTATTAGTTCCCCTCTTTAATTTATTATACGAATGAATGAAAATGAAATTTTATGCAGTTCTATATTGACGAACCTGCACTAGATAGTATATCATATGTTTTTTCTAATTTCCAGCAATATCGAACCTATGTACTACATCGACATACCAACTCATTTACTCTGACAAAGTGTTAAACATAGGCTACGCCTTGTATTGTATAAAAAAATATTGAAAAAAATACAGAATGATGTATAATAGGGGCAATTATTATTTAAAATAGGTAATCGTATCAAGGACGATAGAAAGGCTGGGAAGATTATGAGCCTATATTTATATGAAACTCATTTGCATACAAAGGAAGCCAGTGCATGTGCGTTAATAACCGGAGCTGAACAGGTAAGACAGTATAAGGAAGCCGGTTACTCCGGAATAGTTGTTACCGATCATTTCTTTAATGGAAACAGTTGCGTTCCCAAGGATCTTCCCTGGGAGGAGAGAATCGATTTGTTCGCCAAGGGATATGAAAATGCCAAGCAAGAGGGCGATCGGATTGGTTTAGAGGTGTTCTTTGGTTGGGAATCCAATTATGATGGAACCGAATTTCTGATCTATGGTCTGGATAAGGAGTGGATGAAAAATCACCCGGATATGTTAAGCTGGTCGATCGAGGAGCAATACCAAAAGGTCCATGAGGCTGGTGGATTCGTTGTTCATGCCCATCCTTACCGAATTCGACCTTATATCAAGGAAGTCCGAGTCTATCCTGACTGCATCGATGCTGTTGAGGTATATAATGTAGGGAATCGCAATGCTGAATTCGACCGCAAGGCATCTGACTATGCCAGTAAGTATAAGCTTCCAGAAACAGCAGGTACCGATGCCCATGGCTATGACAGTTGTCACAGTGGTATGGCCTTTCAACATAAAGTAAATAACATGAATGATTTAATTAATTCGATTAAATCGGGAAAGTATCAATTAATTCGGATTGATTGATGGGATATACAGAGTCAATGAAAGTAAGCCTAGTGCAAATAAAAGACACAGGAGGTTCGTAGATGAAAAAACCATTTGTTACCTTGGAACAGCTGAACGAGATTACAAAGCTGTATCCCACTCCCTTTCATATCTATGATGAGAAGGGGATTCGTGAAAATGCAAGGAAGCTAAAGAAAGCATTTGCTTGGAATAAAGGCTTTAAAGAGTATTTTGCAGTGAAAGCGACACCAAACCCATACATTCTCAGTATACTTAAGGAAGAAGGCTGCGGTGTAGACTGTTCCTCACAGACAGAGCTTATGATGTCTGAGGCTCTTGAATTCTCAGGGAGCGATATTATGTTTTCCTCCAATGCTACCCCAGCAGAGGAATTTGTAAAAGCCAGGGAAATGAATGCAATTATTAATCTGGATGATTTTACCCACATTGACTTTCTGGAGAAAACCGCCGGAATTCCGGAAACGATATGCTGTCGTTACAATCCGGGTGGTATATTTCAAACAGCGAATGGAATTATGGATAATCCAGGAGATGCGAAATATGGCTTTACGAAGGAACAGCTGATTGAGGGCTTTAAAAAGCTTAAGAATAAGGGGGTTAAATCCTTCGGAATCCATTCCTTTCTTGCCAGCAACACGATATCCAATGAGTATTATCCTACTTTGGCAGGAATATTATTTGAACTGGCAGTGGAACTGAAGGAAAAAACCGGTGCTGATATCAAATTTATCAATCTTTCCGGTGGAGTTGGGATACCCTACCGGCCGGAAGAGGAGCCAAATGATATTATGGCAATTGGTGAAGGGGTACGAGAGGCCTTTGAACGAGTTTTAGTCCCTGCGGGTATGGAGGATGTTGCGATCTATACGGAGTTAGGACGCTTTATGCTGGCACCCTATGGTCATCTTGTAGCGACTGCGTTGCATGAAAAGCACATCTATAAGGAGTATATCGGTCTGGATGCCAGTGCGGTAAATTTGATGAGACCAGCAATGTACGGAGCATATCATCACATCACTGTAATGGGTAAAGAAGAGGCTCCTCATGACCATAAATATGATGTCACTGGAGCGCTATGTGAGAACAATGATAAGTTTGCAATCGACCGGATGTTACCTAAGATTGATCTAGGTGATCTGATTGTAATTCATGATACCGGCGCCCATGGTTATTCGATGGGTTACAACTACAACGGGAAGCTTCGGTCTTCGGAGATACTACTTAGGGAGGATAAATCGGTTCAGTTAATTCGTCGGGCTGAGACACCAAAGGACTATTTTGCGACCTTTGATTTTACTGATATCTTTGAAAAATATCTTTAAAGCCAGACAATATTTATTCGTAAATGAGTAGAATATTTTGTAGGGTTTGAAGATAAGATATACTGTGCACGAAATGAGAAATTAATTCGTAGGAATCGATTACTTCATAAATATATAGTGCATTATTTTACTAAATGTAAGGCTGCCATCCACAAGGATGCTGGAGCCTTACGATTGTCTAAAACAGTTTGATTCTATTGTCATATTGGTTTCCATGCAAGATAAATAGATAAAAAGCGCGAATTACAAGGGATTTTCAGACAATAGTTATCATTGACAAGAAACTTTTGATACGATATAATACGTTGAATGTATTGTATGTTAAAAGAAAGCAATATGGAGGAAGGGTGTTTTATATGGTAGAGAAGAAAAACATATTGACTTATGAGGGTTTAAAACAACTAGAAGAGGAACTTCACGATCTGAAGGTTAATCAGAGGAAAGAAGTAGCTCAGAAGATTAAGGAAGCTAGAGAGCAGGGAGATCTTTCCGAGAATGCTGAATATGATGCTGCAAAGGATGAGCAGAGAGATATAGAAGCGCGTATAGAAGAGATCGATAAAATCCTTAAAAATGCTGAAGTCGTTGTAGAGGATGAAGTTGATGTAAATGTTATCAACATCGGCTGCAAGATTACGATCTTCGATATGGAATATAATGAAAAATTAATATATAAGCTAGTTGGATCCACAGAAGCAAATAGCTTAAAAGGAAAGATTTCTAATGAATCGCCACTAGGGATGGCTTTATTAGGTAGAAAAGTTGGAGATATTGTAGATGTTGACACCCATAGTGGCACGATACAATATGAGATTTTAGAGATCCAGAAATCGAATTAGTAGTACTGCTAAGGTTACGGATCGTATCAGTAATACGATAAGAGGTGAAGAAAGATGGCTGATGAAAGAATTAAAGAACAAACAGAACAAGAAGTAAGTGAACTGCTTAAGGTTAAACGGGGGAAGTTGGCTGAACTTCAGGCAAATGGTAAGGATCCCTTCCAGATAATGAAATACGATGTTACAAATCACTCATCCGAGATCCTAAAGGATTTTGAGAATTTTGAAGGAAAGAAAGTATCCATTGCGGGCCGTATTATGTCCAAACGTGTGATGGGTAAGGCTTCTTTTTGTAATATAAATGATTTGGGTGGTAATATCCAGACTTATGTGAAACGGGATGAAGTTGGGGAAGAACCCTATGCTGAGTTCAAAAAATATGATATGGGTGATATTGTAGGTATTGAAGGTGTGGTATTTAAAACCCATACTGGCGAAATATCAATTAAAGCAGAAAAGATTGTTCTGTTAACAAAAAGCCTTCAGATCTTACCTGAAAAATTCCATGGACTGAAAGATACGGATACTAGATATCGACAGAGATATGTTGATTTAATTGTAAATCCTGAGGTTCGAGATACCTTTATCAAACGTTCCTTAATTATTCGTGAAATTCGAAACTACTTAGATGGCAATAGCTTTATTGAAGTAGAGACACCGGTACTGGTTCCAAATGCCGGTGGCGCAGCTGCTAGACCATTCAATACTCATCACAATGCTCTGGATCAGGATATTCATTTAAGAATCTCACTAGAGTTATATCTGAAGAGATTGATTGTTGGTGGATTGGAGCGGGTATATGAAATCGGAAGAGTATTCCGTAATGAAGGTTTATCCGTAAGACATAACCCTGAATTTACCCTTTTGGAGCTGTATCAGGCTTATACCGATTATTATGGCATGATGGATCTGGTTGAGAATCTGTTCCGTACCGTAGCTCAGAAGGTTTTAGGAACCACGACAGTTACCTATGATGATGTTGAGATAGATCTATCCAAGCCATTTGATCGCTTAACCATGGTAGATTCCATCCGTAAATATGCCAATATTGACTTTGATCAGATTCCGGATGAAGCAACAGCTAAGGCTCTGGCGAAGGAACATCACATCAAATATGAAGATCGACATAAGAGAGGGGATATCATCAACCTATTCTTTGAGGAATATGTGGAAGAGAAGCTGGTACAGCCGACCTTCATCATGGACCACCCGGTTGAGATTTCACCACTTGCCAGCAGAAAGCCGGAGAACCCGGATTATACCGAACGCTTCGAACTCTTCATTACAAGGAGAGAGTTTGCGAATGCCTTCTCCGAATTAAATGATCCTCTGGATCAGAGACAGCGTTTTGAAGCCCAGGAAGCACTTCGTGCTGCCGGTGATGAAGAAGCCAACCAGCTGGATGAGGATTTCCTTACCGCTCTGGAATATGGTATGCCTCCGACCGGTGGAATCGGTATTGGTATCGATCGTTTGATCATGCTGTTGACCAATTCCCAGGCGATTAGGGATGTGTTGTTGTTCCCGACGATGAAGAGTCTGGATAAATAAAGCCAGTGTT
>CAYMLE010000147.1:0-6408 GCA_964391115.1 uncultured Herbinix sp.
AGATTGTATGCATAATATTGGAACTTTATGTCCAGTAAATGCATATTGATCAGGAGAGGTATTATTTTATCTGTATTGAACCAGTTAATCCGGATACCATGCCGTGATTGATCGAAACTACAAATAAGATAATACGTCAAAGGGATATGGATTTCATAAATACAGCACGTATCACAAATGCTCATAAACCCTCACAAAACAGAGAAATGTACATTGGTTTTCATTTGACAAAGGGATTATAAAACCATATAATGAATTTGGATTTATCGTGTCAAGTTATATACTTGGCATTTTATATGACTTCAATATAAAGGATGGTGGTATGGATGGAAGCCGGCCCCGGCAGTAGTAGGATATGCTTATATAATGAAAAAACGAAAATACTTACTGCACATAGCAGCGGGTTTCATTCGCATTATCTTTCAGGAGAAAATATCACCGAAAAAGATTAAAATGTGAAGTCCACTGCTATACTATAAGCAGTGGAAAGGAGCATTTATGATAGAAATTTTTAAAACAATTGATGGGACCCTACAGAGACAGACAATAATCACGGAGGGCTGCTGGGTTGCAATGACAAGTCCCTCCGCAACAGAGTTATTGGAGATCGCAGAACGAACTAAGATTGAAATAGATCATCTACGTGCACCTCTTGATGAAGAGGAACGGGCCCGTATCGAGGTAGAGGAGGATTACATCCTTATTCTGGTTGATATTCCGACCCTCGAGAAAAGAAATGACAAGGATCGCTATGTAACCATACCATTAGGCATTATCGTATCGAATAATATATTAATCACCGTGTGTTTGGAGGAAACCCCAATCTTAAAATGCTTTATGGATGGAAGGGTTAGAGATTTTTATACCTATAAAAAGACCAGATTCATTATTCAGATTTTGTTTAAAAATGCATCAACCTTTCTACAGCATCTAAGGACCATAGACCGAAAGAGTGAAGAGGTTGAACGAAAGCTACATGAATCAACCCAGAACAGGGAATTAATTGATCTGCTGGAGCTGGAGAAGAGTCTGGTATACTTTACAACCTCTCTTCGTTCGAATGAGGTTGTCTTTGAAAAGATGCTTCGGATTGAAAGCATCAAGCATTATCCGGAGGACGAGGATCTTCTTGAGGATTTGATTATCGAAAATAAACAGGCAATTGAGATGGCTAATATCTATAGTGGCATCTTATCCGGTACCATGGATGCCTTTGCCTCAATCATATCCAATAACCAGAATATCGTCATGAAGTTCCTGGCTGCGATTACCATCGTTTTATCGATTCCTACGATGATTGCCAGCTTCTATGGAATGAACTTTCGACATATACCCGGCGGAGAGAATCCTTTAGGCTTTTTTGTGGTAACCTTAGCAGCACTGCTGATAACTGCGATTATAGTATTTGTATTTATGAAGAAGAAATTATTTTAGATAGAAAGAAGAAACACCCAGAACTATATTATTAACAGTCATTTAAGTAGGCAAAAGTGGAGGTAAGAATGAAATTTATTAATAAACTGGAACGTAGATTTGGAAGATACGCTATACCAAACCTAATGCAATATATTATCGTGCTATATGTTATTGGTCTGATCATCGGAACCTTTAATGTGGCTGTAATTACGAAATTCAGTCTCGATTTTAATTTGGTTGCTAAGGGGCAGATTTGGAGACTAGTTACCTTCTTGATACCGGTGAATAATATACGTAATATCATTTCTGTGTTTTTTAAAGCATATATCTTCTATATGATAGGAAATACCTTGGAGAGGGCTTGGGGACCGTTCCGTTTGAATTTCTATTTCTTTTCTGGTGTGTTTTTTAATGTTATTGCCGCTCTAATTGTGTATCTTATTACTGGTATTAATATTCTAGGAACCTTCGGAATGTTAATGAGTCCTCCGTTGGATCTTATATATAGCTCTATGTTTTTTGCTTTTGCAGCCCTGTATCCGAACACCCAGTTTTTACTCTATTTTATCATACCGGTTAAGGTAAAATGGCTCGCATATCTGTCAGGAGCATATTATCTCTACAATATTTACACTATGGTAAATGCGAATTATCTTCTAGGAATAGTACCGATTGTGGCTTCCCTTGCTAATTTTGTTATCTTCTACCTGACGACTAAGAATTATCAAAAGATCTCTCCAAGGGAGTTTGATCGGAAGGCAAAATATCGTAGGCAGATGAAGGAAGGCAGAAACACTGGCAATGTAGTATCTATGGATGGGAAGAGCGTTATTACAAGACATAAGTGTGCTGTCTGTGGACAAACTGAATTAGATAATGATCAGCTAGAGTTTCGATTTTGCTCCAAATGTGATGGAAATTACGAATATTGTATGGAACATTTATTTACCCATGAGCATGTTAAGAAAGATTAACAGTTAGCATTTCCACATAAATTCCAGGGACTCATTGAGTCCGATATTACCGAATGGAGCTACGATTCGGCAAACATCCTGGAGGTATTGATGCGAAACATTATCACGAAGGAAATCAAGGAATTATTCTCAGATAAGAAAATATGGATCGGAATACTTACAGTGCTTATTATACTTATAATAGGCACTTCTTATAATATAAAGAACCAAGAGATCGAGCAGAGTGAGCTTCTTCAGCTAGGGGTAATAAATCGTGATGATAGCTCGTACTCAGAGCTATTATTATCATATTTTGATCAAAGCGATACATTTTCCAGTATGATAACCGTCAGTCTAGGAAATGAGGTGGAGGTCAAAGAGGCTTTTCAAAATGGTGAGCTTGACATCTATCTAGAGATACCTGAGGGTTTTGCTCGGAATATGATTCAAATTCAGCATATTCCAATTAAAGTAGTTGTAAATATCACCGATACGACCAAAGCAATTATTTTCGAAAATGTACTGAAAAGTTATGAAAAATATATCTCAGCAGTTGAGGCGAATTCGGTTGGACTCTATGAGATTATGGAACGGGATGGAATGGATCAGCAGTTAATTGATGATACGAATATGACCATTTCTCTGGATTTGATTTTTACGGCTCTTGGTAAGGAAAGCTTTTTTGATTTTCGTGAGGTGCAAACCTTCCCTCCTACCGAACTCTTAGAATACTATATGATTGCTATACTAGTAATGATTCTTATGTATGGGGGTTTGTATGCGGGTTTCCGATCTTTGAGAGAAGTGCGACAGGGTACCTTTACGAGGCTTGTTACAACGAGGACTCCGCTATATCAATTTATAATTGGTAAGCTTCTGGTTATGGTAGTTGTGCTAGCGATATTTGTAATTGTGGCCCTTGGAATTATTAGAAAGAATACAGATTTCATACAGATTGCAGGTTATGGCTGCATTATGGCTTTGTTTTGTACAACCAGTTCCATCTTTCTTAGTGTATTTTTTAAAACAACACAGAGCTTTATCCTATTAGGAAATCTCTTATTATTTTATTTTGCCGTGATTGGTGGCGGAATTATTCCAGTTATGTTTTTGCCACAAAAGATCCTTATGCTATCAAAGATAACACCCTTCTATCATATGATGGAGGGAATTATTCGTATGAATCAGGAGGGTCAAGGCGGAACCTGGACCATTGCAATGATCTTTTTATTGGCCTCCATACTATTGTTTGCTGGAACCTTACTTTGTTATGGAAGGAGGAGAGTGAGCAATGAAGAAGTCTAGATTGGGTACAAAAGGATCAGATATTATCTATATCTTTCTCTTGAGAATGAAGTTGATTGGTAAGGACCGTATCACTCTGACGGTCTTGTTATCCTCATTGCTGATGTTTTCCATACTGATTCAAACTCTTTCATCAACGGCTGAGGAGCATAGTGCCATACCGATAGGATTGGTTGATCTTGACAATTCAGAAGAATCGTTAAGTTTTGCAGAGCGTGTATCCAAGGTATCTTCCCTTCGAATTGTAGAAGAAACCGAAGAAAAACTACACAGTTTACTTTTAGATGAACTGATTTATGCAATCTTTGTTATAGACGAGGGCTTTGAGGAGAAGCTACATAAGGGAAATCCAAAGGACCTGGTATCCGTTTATTTTATAGGGAAGCATCGTTCCACCGCCATTCTATCAGATATTCTGGCGGGAGAGATGATGTATCCAATTACGCTCTATAAGAGTATCCGATATTATGAAGGAATCGAATATGAGGGTCAAAAGTTATCCGAAGACGAATATAAATCATATATTGTACAACTTCTAAAGGGAAGTACTGATTTTGATTTTGCTTTTGATATAAGCTACGAGCGACCACAAGATTCGATCTCCGATAATCTACAAATATCAAATACTATTTTATATAACCAGCTGATCTTTGGTATTCTTGGAATCCTTGCAGCCTTAATCGCCATGTTTATTATCTCTGTAAGAATCAGGGAGAAGGAGTTGGGTGTAGAGGAGAGGCTGAGAATCTCCAGGTTTTCGATGTTGCAACGGGATCTAGGTAGCGTGCTATCTTTATTGCTAATTGAAGGGTGTTTGGCTTTTATCTTTGCCTCGCTCATTCTGCTCCAGTTAGGGATATGGAAGCCACTGATTATAGTTAGTTCCCTCCTTCTGATTATGGAATTTTCTCTGGTTATGGGATGTATTTTTATTATAGTGTCGAACCTAGTAAAAAGCATTATCACATACCAGATGATTGGATCTATATTGATACTAATTACGGGAGGCTTGGGCTTTTATCAGATGTTAAACGGCTTTCGTCCGACGGCAACTAGTAAGGTGTTAAATTTTATTCCAAATTGCTGGTTTATTCAAGGCTTTACTGATATAATAGTATATGGAAATAAACAGGGAATTTTGTTGAAGGCTCATGAAATGCTGGCGATCTTGGCAGCAGTGCTGATCGGCTTGATTATATCAGTAGGCTGGGTGAAGAAAGCCCTTAAGTATTGCAACAGCTAGAGCAGGTACCTTAATCCAGGATAATATGATATCATAAAAATCGATGACAGGATGGTTAATATAGTATGGAAAAAACAATGAAACGTTTATATAAAGATATTTTAAATGGTAGTTTAATGGAAGAAAATATTCCTACATTCTTTAATGGATTAGCTGATAATTATCATACCTCCGCTTGCGTAAGATTGGCGATGCACTACTTTTCTTTTTATGAAACCTATCTAGATGATGAAAATCTTTGGAGTAGGGAAGTATTGGATATCATCCAAAAGCTTAATGAGGTAATTAAAAATAGTATTTTGAGTAAGCAAAGTGGAAGTGAGTTAGAGGCTGAGGTTCGTCAGGTGGACAAGCTTCGTAATAAGATCATGGATCATATGAAGCAGCTCACTGTATATACAGATATCTTTCAGGTATACGAATATATTCTGAACCGGGTTGAATATCGATTTAAAGAGGGTGAGGCACCGGAGGATACCGAAGAATTCGCGAGAGAAGTCCTTCAATATATCTTTGATACTGAGGATAATTTCATCATCAATGATAAAATTCGAGAGATGGTAGGTCAGCTTCCAATTCGAATGACAAAACAAAGGTATTTTGATTTGATTCGGGGAAGTATAAATGAATATAAAGGGGCTCCTGGAGATACACTGGATACCTTCTTATATATGCTAAAAACCTCGGCCATGCTTGAGTCCACGGAGGACATGAAGACGGTGTACCCTGCGTTATGGGAGAATAAAACGTTTTTAGAGCAGCTTACTTATAAAAACATTACACAAGAATTGTTTCAAGAGGCAGAGGTTCACCTACGGAAAGCCTCCCAGTTCCTTCCGGAGGAAATCAATGTATATTATAATCTTCAGGAGATTATCAATGTAGTCTATGCCATCCTAATCGTAGCTCCTTATACCGGTCTGGGGATGAATTCATATCAGAAAGAGGATGAGGCTGCCTTAAGCATTATATCCGATGTTAATCGACTCTTTGCTGAGAGGGAGAAACAGGAAGCTTCCGATGAAACCGCGATACAATTCCATGTATTGGAGGGAGTTCAGGAGGAGCTGAGCTTTGATTTGACAGTATTTGAGGACGCCTTATATCAGGTGGATCAAAACCATAGAAAGCTAGTAGAAAGTATCATGGCAGGGAAGCAACTGAATGTACTTCTTCTGTGTAAAGATTTGCTTTCCAATAGCTTATTTATTGATTTTTATGAGATAAAATCTGCACTACCGGTTAGTGAGGAACGGATCAAGGAAGAAGCGGATCAAATCATTGATCAGCTGAGCCAGCTGTTTGAAGGTCATGACAGAATGGTTACTCGAGCGGTTATGGCGAATACTCTAAATAAGCTGCCGGTGTTCTTCCAAGATCATAAGGAAATAATGGATTACGTATTATATTCCTTGGAAAAATGTTCAGATATGGCTGAAAAGCAAGCATGTATAGATATGATTCGAGATATTATGTCTGCTTGATCTTGAA
>CAYMLE010000148.1:0-1161 GCA_964391115.1 uncultured Herbinix sp.
GTGAACCATCTGGGAATAAACATAGAAACTATGAAAGAGATGAATATGAATAATAAACCTATGAATGAGATTACCACAAAGAGTAAAATGCAGAACGATATAGAGCTAGACAATACTCCTATGAACGATAGATCCATGAAAGAAAACGTAACGATAGAGAACTATAATATTTATATTAGGAAACAAAACCCGATCCAGAAGTATTTATTTATCTTTCTTGGAACAATCTGCTTTATCATTGGAGCAATCGGTATCATAATGCCCATAATTCCTACGACTCCTTTTCTATTGCTGACAGCCTGGTTTTACCTAAGAAGCTCCGAAGTCCTACATCAATATTTGATGAAGCATAGAGTCTTTGGGAGATATCTTAGGAATTATCAGAACAAATCCATCGTTCGTAAGGACAAGTATATTACGATTATCACCCTATATATTGGAATTACCATATCCTGTTTCATGGTGGATCTATGGATATTACGCATGATGATGGTAGGGATAGCCCTTGGAGTTACCGCGCACTTAAATAGTTTGAAGGTGATGGAATCATGATCAACTTCTTACTTGTTTTGTAATCTTTGACCAGTAAGATGAATTCGTATTCATTTGACTTGACAGCGTATAAGGAACGATGTATTGTTGAACGGATACCGACAATATAGTGATTTGGTCCTAGTATTGATTGCGTCGGTAATTGTTATTTGCAATGAATCTTGTATCAGAAAAAACTTGGGGATGAGACTATATGGATACTATTTATTTTGTTGTATTAATTATAATGGTAGTTGGCTTACTGGTTCTAAGCATAATATTACTGACGAATCTAAGAAAGCAAAAAGAATTAAATAAAAAGCTAGATAATTTTAATCTTCTTCGGAATACCTTTATCGATGCAGCTCATGGGTTGATTCAGTTAAAGGATGAGAAGCTAAAATATGTATTTGTTAATAAATCGTTTGAAGCGTTATACCAAAGACCTTCCTCTGATATTGTTGGGAAAGATGATTTTGATTTAATCGAAGAGAAATACGCTTACGCTGGGATGAGAACAGATAAGGCAGCCTTGGATCAAATGACGGTTGTGCATGATAAGATGCTATGGGAAGATAAGGTACTTCAAATCACAAAATTTCCGGTAAAGCTTCCAAATGATAAATATGG
>CAYMLE010000148.1:1261-6408 GCA_964391115.1 uncultured Herbinix sp.
ATAAGGTACTTCAAATCACAAAATTTCCGGTAAAGCTTCCAAATGATAAATATGGTGTAGGGGCTTATACGCGGGATATAACTGAAGAATACAATAACCGAATTAAGATATTACAGACTATGGAGGCCCTGAAACAAAGCGAGAATAAAATGCAATTGGTGCTTGATTCGATTCCAGAGGGAATCTTCGGTATCGACACGAAGGGCATATGTACCTTCTGTAATAAAAGTGCTTTAAGGCTTCTGGGGTATGATGACCAGGAGCAGCTATTGGGTCAGAACATACATTGGTTAATCCATCATAGTCGAAAGGATGGGACAACCATAGAATTAGAGGAATGTAGGATACTCGCTACCCTCGTAAGTGGAGAAGGAGTCCATGTCGACGATGAGGTTTTTTGGAGAGCGGATGGAACCTCCTTTGAGGTAGAATATTATTCATTTCCTGAGCGCGATCATGAAGAAATTAACGGCTTGATCGTTTCTTTCTTAGATATAACGAAACGCAAGGAAGCCGAGAGACAGATGCTATATAATAATTATCATGATGTTCTGACGGGTTTGTATAATAGAAGATACCTAGAGGAAGAGCTAGATAAGCTGGGCCAAGATAATAATATGCCGATATCCGTGATTATGGGAGATGTGAATGGTCTGAAACAAACAAATGATATCTTTGGGCATGCAATTGGTGATCAGTTGATTATCAAAGCTGCGGAGATGATTAACAATCATTGTAGACCAACCGATATCGCCATACGAACCGGTGGCGATGAATTTCTTATCCTATTGCCAAAGACACCGAATGAGGTTGCGAATAAGATGGCAAATCAGATGAGAGAGGCGTTCTCCAAGGTTGTAATCGAATGCTTTCAGGGTAGTATCTCCTTCGGTGTGAGTACAAAGACCTCTAGTGAAGAGGCTATCATTCATACTATTGATAAAGCAGATTCGATTATGTATGCTCAAAAATCCATGGACCAGGCGAAGTTTAATATGCAGGCGATTGACGCAATTATGGCTAAGCTATTTGAACAAAATCCAAGGGAAAAGGAACATTCTATTCGAATGGCGAAGCTGAGTAAAACAGTAGGGGCTGCGATGGGTTTGTCGAGCTCAGAGCTTCGGAGGTTAGAGGATGCTGCATATTATCATGATGTAGGAAAGATTATATTACATGCTGAAGTTATGAACAAGAAGAGGCTAAACCATCAAGAGATTCAGATGATGAGACGACACTCCGTAGTTGGATATCGGATACTTAGTCTATCGGATAAAACCCTGGATATCGCAAAATATGTATTAAGCCATCACGAACGGTGGGATGGGAAGGGGTATCCGAATCGATTACATGGGGAAGCGATCCCTAAGCTGTCACGTATACTAAGTCTACTAGACAGCTACGACTTAATACGTCATGGCACTGACTACAAAAAAGCCATGAGCAAGGAAGATACGATTCGGGAAATCAAACATAACGCTGGTCAGCAATTTGATCCTGAAATTGTAGAACGGTTTCTTGAGATTGTATCTAACATTGATTTTGAGGATGAATTATAATATATAAATAACTCTTGTCACCGTTATGTTGATTTCGGTGATAAGAGTTATTTATGGGGTTTAACTTTATCGATTATGATGAATTGGGATATATGATGCAGATGTTTTAAATCCATCCGCCATCCAGTCCGATAACTTGGCCGGTCAGGTATTCATTTTTATAAGCCAAATGGTATACCAGATCAGCCACCTCTTCCGCTCGACCGAGACGGCTGGCCGGTATCTCATTGGTAAGTTCCAGTAATTCCTCATTGGCAAGAAAATGATTCATCTCGGTATCGATCGCTCCACAGGCTACGGCATTAACCTGAATGTTGCTGGGGGCCAGCTCCTTCGCCAGTGCCTTTGTAAAGGAATTCATTCCGCCCTTAGAGGCTGAATAAACCGCCTCACAGGAGGCTCCGACATTACCCCAGACGGAGGAGATGTTGATGATCTTACCCTGTTTGTTCTTTACCATGTCTGGAACCGCTAGAGAACAGCAATTGAAGACGGAGCTTAGGTTGGTGGTCATTACCCGATTCCAGTCCTCTGGTTTCATATCGGTAAAGAGACCGACATAGGAGATACCTGCGTTATTCACTAATACGGTCAGGCTGCCAAATTGCCTCTTGATCTGGGTAAATAATTCCTTAGCAGCATTATAATCCCCTATATCTCCTAGATAAGCCAGGCAGGAAACCGAATATCGTTCAATCTCGGCCTTGGTCTTTAGGAGCTCCTCTTCCTTCTTAGAGCCATTTATAATTACATTATAGCCCTTCTTGGCGAATTTTATGGCGATGGCTTTGCCGATCCCTCTGGAGGAGCCGGTTATGAGGACTGTTTTTCTCTGCATGGTTATCATCCTTCCTGTCTTGTCACTTTAGGTTTTTACTTTTTGGGAATCTTTGCTTCAGCTAGCTATGTGCTTTCAAGTTCCTGAACTACTATGGAAGTCCGTATGCAAACGGAGATGTATTATATCCGGATTATACCATACTGTTAGAGGATACGAAAGACGAAGTTAACGTAATTAACATGCATCCATTGGTTCTCTTAAAGACTTTTTGCTGTATAGGAAGAATTTATGACTTTTGTTGGATAGGAAGAATTTATGACTTTTGCTGTATGGGTTGAATGGATGGCTATTGTTGTAGTAAGTATAGATGCCTGTATATAGTATGATTTGTTGATTATTCTTGTCTTGTATGATAGAATAAATCGAATATGTGAGGTGGTACAAGCTATGAAACGAGCGGGTAAGCTATTCCTTCGGGGGTTTATGAAATCCTCTCTTATTATATTATTCCTCCTGATCATAGGAATTATCAGCTATCAAGCAGTGACGAAGCTGTTCCATATTCCGGTTAAGGAGACTTTAGTGGCATTTCGTTCTGATTCCAAGCAGCGTTCCATCACCGAGGCAAGTCTGGATGATGTCTCTAAAAATCTGATTTATTGCTGGGATGAGGAAAAAGGGGAGATAACGAAGCTGGTTCTCGAGATATTCCATTGCGGAGAGGGGAAACTTTATTATATAACAATCCCAGCTAGAACCCAGGTGACGCTATCGGCCTCTCTATATAAGAAACTCACCCTGGTGAATCCATCGTTACCACAGGTTATGAAGATGTCTGCCTTAAGCAGCTATTTTCCTGAAGATACGGTCTTTGATTATGGTGTCCTAGTCTTAGAAGATGTATTGGGTTTGCCGCTTAGCTATTATACGGTGGTTCCTCAGATGCTATATAGTACCATGTTTATCTCTCGGTCGATGGATATCGATGGTTTAACTTTAGATGATCTTTTGATGCATTCTGCTGGAAATAATTATACAAGTGGTCCGATTGAAGCGTTTTCGAAGGAATATATGACTCATTTACATACCTTAACAACCGAGGAAGCCCTGGAAGCTTATCTAACCCAGTTGTATGAAGAACTCACCTCAAATCTTACGTTGAGTGATAAGTTTAATTATGTAGATAGCTATCGTAAGCTCAGCCTCAAGGATATCTCGTTTGAGCAAATCCCAGGTGTCGATAAAAATAGTGGCTTTTATATTGAATTTTCTTCTGCGATCGGACAGCTCTCAGACTATACTGCGGGAAGTGCTGAATAATCTCTTGATACTGTAATTATGTATAAAATAACAGGTTTGGTGTACCATAAAAGTGAAAAATAACATTATTGATGCGATGAGGTAAAACATGTCTGATAGAAAATTCCGAAATAAGAATATTATATTATTAAGAAAATATTCAACTATAATCGTTGGTTGCGTCCTTATGGCTCTATCCATTAATCTTATATATGAACCAATGGGACTGGTTACCGGTGGTGTCTCCGGGTTGGGTATTGTCGTAAAGAAGATAACCGAGCCCTTTCTCGAGGGAGGGGTACCGATTTGGCTGTTTACCGTAATGTGTAATGTTCCTTTGGCTTTATTTGCGATAAAATCCAAGGGATTTCGATATATTTTATCGGTGGTTTTTGGAACAGTCGTTTTTATCGTTGCTTTGATGATCATTCCAATCAACCAGGTACCCTTCGATGATTATCTCCTGGGAGCCATCTGTGGTGGTGCGTTAGGTGGTACTGGAATCGGCTTAGTGTTCTCGGCATCGGGTTCTACAGGAGGAACTGATCTCCTTGCAACTCTGATCCATGATCGTAATAAGCATATCTCGATTCCGATCATATTGACGTTTGTTGATACTATTATAGTTTTGATCGGTGCCTTGGTATTCGGTCTGGGGAATGCCCTATATGCCATTATCGCCATATTTATCAATGCAAAGGTCTCGGATGGTATGCTGGAGGGACTGAAATTCGCTAAGATGGCCTATATCATTTCCGATGAATATGAAGCGATTGCAAGTGCTGTCATGACCTCACTTGACCGTGGAGTAACGGCTTTGAATGCGAAAGGAATGTATTCGAATCAGGACCGAAGAATGCTTTTTTGTGTAGTTTCAAAAAAGGAAATTGTAAAAATAATAGAGATTTCCAAGAAAATTGACCCCAAAAGTTTCGTGATTATTAGTGATGTTCGGGAGGTAATGGGGGAAGGCTTTATTGAATATAGACAGTAAAGACGTCAAATGTCATTTGAAACATCGGTAAAACTACTTATTTTATTTTACAATATACAAATTAAACAAAAGGGCAAAACTGATTTTGTTAAAATGGGATATGGTATCAAAGGACTAAATGGTGTATTATACAAATATAAAATAGTACAAGGAATAAATTGAAAAGTAGAAAAAGTAGGAGGATATAAAATGGCAAGTTTATCTTTGAAAAACATTTCCAAGCAATATCCAAACGGAGTTATAGCAGTAAAAGATTTTAATCTTGAAATTGCTGATAGAGAATTCATTATCTTCGTTGGACCGTCAGGTTGTGGTAAATCTACGACACTTCGTATGATCGCAGGCCTTGAGGAGATTACCCAGGGTGAGCTATGGATTGGCGATAAGTTAGTTAACGATGTGGAGCCTAAGGATAGAGATATCGCGATGGTATTCCAGAACTATGCTCTTTACCCTCATATGTAAGTATATGATAACATGGCATTTGGTTTGAAATTAAGAAAAGTTCCTAAGG
>CAYMLE010000149.1:0-6403 GCA_964391115.1 uncultured Herbinix sp.
ATCAGGTTATTTATTTATTTTTAGTGTTTTTCTTAAGGATTGTCAATACAACGTTGTTTATTCATTTCATTATTAAGTTATGCAAATATAATTTTCACTTAACAAATGGCTATCATCTTCGTTCTATTACTAATGGCAGAAAGAACAATCCTCTTATTACCCCTTTTTATATTATTTCTACTATTTTAAAGTCTAAACATCGCATTATGGAAAATTACACCTAGAGGATTGGATAACCTAGTGTCCGACTTAGAACAATTCATAGTCTTTACACAGTTTGAGGGTGATGTTCCGAGAGATGGAAGGCTGAGTTTGAACTCAAGATAATAGTTTGATAGAAATTAATTAGGAATAAGGATGAGATCAGGTTGATGAAGAAATATTTGATTGGTTATGCCTCTAAAATCCTTTTTTCAACACAATTCACCAAATTATATCTCCAGCATAAACTGATATTGGAAAGGAGTTGATATTATGGGATGTAATTACTATGATGATGACTGCTATCGTGGCGATGATTACCGAAGAAGGAACTCCGATGGTAGATATGGTCCCAGAGATAGGGACCGTCGTCCAGGCTTTGACCGTCGACCAGGCTTGGACCATCGGCCAGGTTTTGATCGTCGTCCTGGTTTTGACCATGACAATCGAGGTGGCTGTAATAAATGCAGATCAACATTCCCCAGATTCCCAAGAATCTTTTAGTAACGCAATAATATAAACCATCACAGTAATAAAAAAGCGTGGTTTTCTGTTCATAAGAAGTAATCTCATAGATACGCCGGCTGTCCCGATTGGGTTGGCCAGTGTATCTATTTTATTTAATGTTATAAAACTCGAAACATACCTTAATATGTACAAGCTATCAAAAAGTCCTTTACTTTATAAAATTAAAGTGTTAAAATTGTACTGTGTGAATATTAATCACAAACGGATGATATGAAAGGAAGGATTTCTCTCGATGAGTAAGAACATCAAAAATACGGCCGTTGACCATTTATTTGAGGCAATACTCAGCCTAAAGAATGCTGAGGAGTGTTATATATTTTTCGAAGATATCTGCACAGTGAACGAGCTATTATCACTGTCCCAACGGTTTGAAGTAGCGAGAATGCTTCGAAATCATAATACTTATCTTGAAATCGCAGAAAAGACAGGAGCCTCCACTGCTACCATAAGCCGTGTGAACCGTTCCTTGAATTATGGTAATGACGGATATGATATGGTATTTGCCAGAATGCGTGAAGAAAAACCTGAGGTAGCGTTAAGCGGAAACGAGTAAATCTAACAGATCTACGCCTTGTAATGAATGATTAACATAAAGAGCGGTTATGACCTCACTATTGCATAAGTTACTATGCAATACGGATATCATAACCGCTCTATTATTATCTTTTATTCATTGCCTTATAATAAGTATCTACCTATTATCTTTCCTATCCCTAGGATACTGGCTTCGTTTCCTTCTTCACAGCGGATGGTTTTTGTGCTTTAACCACTGGTGTTTTAGCTACTGGTGTCTTTGCAACTGGTGTTTTAGCTACTGGTGTCTTTGCTTCCTGCTTACCCTCCGGCTTTTTAGCAGCTTCTTTACTAGGTTTACGTTCCCCCATAAGAGAACTATCGATTATCTTCTCGATCATATGCTTTCTCATATATACATCAAAGCAAAGCATACTGATAAAAGAGAATACCGTAAGGAAGTCATGATCCTCTTTATTCTTAATATCTGGAAAGGATTCCTTCGCCTTCGTCATCTTACGAACCATATCCTTTGTCAGAGCATCGGTCTGTTCCTTCTCAAGACGGAATATCTCTTCGTAGATATCCTCCAGCTGAACCTTTGAACCCTCCCCATAATATCTCTGAGTCAATGGGTTAAAGATACTTTGAATATCATTAATTGATAATATGTTCTTAAAATAATAAATAAAAATAAGCAGCAGCATATGCTCCTTAGAATATTTCTTCTTATTCGGAGGTGGCAAAAGCTCATTCTTAGTATAGTTATTAATCATCGTTTTGGTTAGGAGCTTGTCGTCACTATATCTCTTCGAGGACTTCAGATGCTTGTCCATGAAGGTTGTAACCTGATCCATATATAAATCGATATTCGGTATATCATCTGGCATGATATATTTGACATCCTGCAGGTCATCAATCAGTCCTTTGATATACTCTTCCTTCGTCATATCCAACATAATCACCTCTTGTTTCATTATATAGTAACGGATACTAGATGTCAAAGCAAAATTAATCAGATAAAAGGGCAATTATGGAAAGATATGAATTCTTTCAATTCCCTAACATATGTTCACCCTTTCCTTGAAACAAGCCCTAATCTATGTTACAATTAAACCCTAAATACATAGACAGGCAGGTAAAATTCATGAGTATTTACGATACATTAAACCCCGAACAGAAAAAAGCGGTGCTACACGACAAAGGTCCTCTGTTAATATTAGCAGGTGCCGGTTCCGGTAAAACCAGGGTACTTACCCACCGGATTGCTTACCTAATTGAAGAACGTGGTGTAAATCCCTGGAATATTCTTGCCATAACCTTTACAAATAAAGCTGCGAAGGAGATGCGTGAAAGGGTGGACCGTATTATCGGCAACGGAGCCGATAACATCTGGGTCAGCACCTTCCACTCCACCTGTGTTCGTATCTTAAGAAGATATATTGATACCATCGGTTATGATCGAAGCTTTACCATCTACGATATGGATGATCAGAAAACCTTAATGAAGGAAGTATGTAAGTATCTGGATATTGATACGAAGAAGATGAACGAACGTAGTATCCTCTCCGTTATATCGAAGGCTAAGGATGAACTGATTTCATCGGATGAATTTGAAGCCAATGCTAGGGATCCTCAGCAGAAAAAATATGCACAGGCCTACACTCAGTATCAGAAACGATTAAAGTCCAGTAATGCATTGGATTTTGATGACTTGATTTTTAAGACCGTTGAGCTTTTTCAAAAGAATAAAGAAGCACTGGAATATTTTCAGAGGCGCTTTCGCTATATTATGGTAGACGAGTATCAGGATACAAATACCGCACAGTTTCGTCTGATTCATCTTCTCTCAAGCGGTATCAATGAACTGGGTGTCAGAGAAAGTAACCTCTGTGTCGTTGGTGATGACGATCAATCCATTTATAAGTTCCGCGGTGCGAATATCTATAACATCTTAAATTTTGAGAGTGCGTACCCGAACACGCAAGTCATAAAGTTGGAACAGAATTACCGCTCCACAAAGAATATATTAAATGCTGCCAATGAGGTGATCAGTCGCAATAAAGGCCGTAAGGACAAATCCCTCTGGACTGATAATGAAGAAGGGGAGCCGGTTAACTTCACCCAATTTGATACAGACTATGATGAAACCGACGCCATCACCTCCGACATTAAACGCATGGTTGAGAACGGTGAGGCAAACTATAATGATTTTGCCATCCTCTACCGTACCAATGCCCAATCCCGATTATTTGAGGAAAAACTGGTAACCAGAAATATTCCTTATAAAATCATAGGCAGTGTCAATTTCTATGCTCGAAAGGAAATCAAGGATATTCTTGGTTACTTAAAAACCATTAATAACGGTTTGGATGGTATCGCAGTTAAGCGTATAATCAATATACCACGAAGAGGCATTGGACTAACAACGATCGATCGGGTGAATGATTACTCCCTTAATAATGAAATCAGCTTTTATGAAGCATTAACTCGTGCTCCCTTTATTCCCGGACTAGAACGTACTGCTTCTAAGATTACACCCTTTGTCAGTCTAATTGAGGGACTGAAATCAAAGCTTACTCAACCAGGATATGCTCTTAGAGAAATCATTGATGATATTCTTGATGCAACTGGATATTTAAGAGAACTCGAAGCCGATGAGTCTGAGGAATCCATGGACCGGATTGGTAATATTAATGAATTGGTAAATAAGCTGGTTTCCTATGAGGAGGGCGCCGAGGAAGAGCCTACCTTAAGCGGATTTCTGGAGGAGGTTGCCCTCGTTGCAGACATTGATAATCTGGATGAAAACAGTGAACATGTTGTCCTAATGACACTTCATAGTGCTAAGGGTTTGGAATTCCCCTACGTCTATCTCTGTGGGATGGAGGATGGAATCTTTCCTGGTTACATGTCCATTCACGCGGATAATCCCGAGGAAGAGATTGAAGAGGAACGACGCCTATGCTATGTTGGTTTTACCCGGGCGATGAAGCAGCTCTCCTTAACAGCTGCCAAGCAACGAATGCTTCGAGGAGAAACACAGTTTAACAAACCCTCACGCTTTATACAGGATGTCCCACGATATCTCTTAAAGATAAATGCACCGGCTCCAAAAACCAAACCGTACAGCTTCCGTAATACGGACTATAATTCAAGCTCCTCCTTGGGGAAGGCTTTTGATTTTGAAAAGCCAGGTTCTGGAGACTATAACCAATCACAGGTCACCTATAAGCCCTATGCTGAACCAAAGCAAATTGCGGGAAGCAGTCTAGGTACCTTAGATTATGGGGTAGGTGATACCGTTAAGCATGGTAAATTTGGAATTGGTCTCGTTACTAACATCACTATGGGTGGTAAGGATTATGAGGTTACTGTGGATTTCCCTAACTTTGGGACAAAGAAGCTTCTCTCCACCTTTGCTAATTTAATACGTATCAATTAAATTAGTTATTGAATAAAAAAAGATACATTAAGAAATGATATTATATAGTGATCCAATTGCTTTATAGCCAACCGACTGTTCGTTGAATGGTTCCATAAAGCATATAATATAATGAAATAAGAAAGGATGTGTTAGCATGGGTAATAAGTTAGAAGATTTTTTAAGTGCCATGAAAATCGGAGAGATGATTCATAGAAAGGATCCGATGGAAAAGAGAAGACACACCATCCTATGCGTGCTATCTATCATAGGTGCTATGGCCGCAGTGGCAGCGATTGCATATGCCGTTTATCGGTATATGAATCCAGATTATCTAGAGGACTTCGATGATGATTTCGATGACTATGAAGACGATTCCGATGACATGGATGATCTTACCTCAGATACCCTTGAGACAGACCAGGTTCCGGAAACAGAAGTATAATTAATGATGAATATCCCCCGGATTTGTAAACCGTGATTGGACAGAAGGTCCATTTCCGATTGTACAAGTCCGGGGGATTTTTTTTATATTATTTATTAATTATCATTGTTTCTAAACCTTTAGATAGCTCGTGATCATGAATCAGACCAGATATATAATAATATCATTACTACTTTGCTGCTTTTTCAGCATACTGCGTGGTTATGACATCCTTATATGGTACACGCGCGGATAGTTCACCGGCTTCCTCTAGAATGTCCTGTAGGAGGTTCAGGCTTTCTTCCTGGAATATCAGGTCTTCCTTCCAGGTATCCTGCTCATAATATCTGGTTACGATTTTGATCAGAGTGTCTTTATCGGTTTCAGCGAATTGTGGAGTAATCACTGCTGCTATTTCCTCCGGAGTATGTGACTGTACATAATCCATACCCTTCTGAATGGCGTTGGTAAAGGACTGTATGGTCTCTGGATTTTTCTTAATATAGCTTTTCTTTGCTGAAAATGTGGTATATGGGACCTTACCACTTTCTACACCCAGAGAAGCAACCACCTTACCTACACCCTCCAGCTCAAGACCGGTTGCTGCAGGCTCAAATTCAATCGTGTAATCTCCCTCACCGGCTGCGAAAGCCTGGGAGGTAAGACCAAAATCAATGTTCTGTATGATGGTCAAATCTGTTTTTGGATCGATGTTATTCTGCTTCAGAATATATTCAAATACCATCTGAGGCATTCCGCCGGCTCGACCACCGATTACTTTCTTACCTCTTACATTGTCCCATGAGAAATCCTCATTCACATCCTTGGATACCAAGAAGTTACCGGCCAGTTGGGTCAGCTGGGCAAAGTTAACGACATAGTCGTCAGCCCCTTCATTGTATACATAGATCGAGGCTTCCGCTCCCATGAAACCGATATCCGCATCTCCACTGAGTACTGCGGTCATCGTTTTGTCAGCTCCAAGTCCGTTCACCAGATTCACTTTCAGACCTTCCTCTTCAAAGTACCCTTCTTCTATCGCAACATACATGGGTGCATAGAAGATTGAATGAGCAACTTCATTTAACTGTATCTCCTTAAGTTCATCTTTCCCCTTACAGCCTGCCAACATCATGGCAGCCATGGAAAATATGGCAAGTACACAGATTAACTTCTTCTTCATAGAAACCCTCCCAGAAAAATTACTACCCTTATAATATATAGCGGAGGGGTAAATAAGGTGCCTGTCACCATGAACAAACTGTGAACAAGATTTGTTTATGGTGAGAGGCACCCACTTATTTCTTTTGTGC
>CAYMLE010000150.1:0-6311 GCA_964391115.1 uncultured Herbinix sp.
TTGATATTCGCTATGTTGACACTGTCTACCTATTCCTATGATGATTTTGCAAAATGGGATTCCTATGCACTGACTATGCCCATAAGGAGAGAGCATATGGTACAGGGTAAATATTTGATTATGCTTTTACTATCGGGTGTCAGCTTTATTGTTAGTAATGTTGTTTTGTTAATTCTCAACCTTATTATGGACAATAAGGATATAATAACGGGTATGCAGATTACGGTGATAGGAACAGCCATAGTTATATTGTTTTATAGTATTGTAATCCCCTTTGTCACAAAATTGGGTGTTGAGAAAGCTAGATTGATAATACTGGTAATATACGCAGTACCATTTTTTATAGGTACCATGGGTTTCAAAGCATTAAAGGCTCGCTATCCGGAACCTCCAGCCATTTTAATACATTATGGAGAGTTATTTATAGATTATGTTTACTTTATCGTTCCGCTAACAGTAGTAGTTGTGTTATTCATTTCCTATAGAATATCCATAAGGATATATAAGAATAAGGAATTCTAAATATACAACTAACCCAAATAGTAATAGATAAGAAGAAGTTTTTTCCATGTCAGTTATGGATCTTATAGCAGCTAGGATTTATTCTTCACCTTTTAATGTGGAATTTCATATGATACTATGTAAACTTATATTCAGAAAGAGGTATGCACTTGAATATGGATGATTATAGTAGTTATCATAGGAAACTCGATCAAGAGGATAAGATACAGAAACAGCAATTCGGCCCAGGTGGCCCTCCAGGAAGACAGCCAGGTGGCCCTCCAGGAAGACAGCCCAGTGGCCCTCCAGGAAGACAGCCCAGTGGCCCTCCAGGAAGACAGCCAGGTGGCCCTCCGGGAAGACAGCCCAGTGGAACTCCGGGAAGACAGCCTAGTGGAACTCCAGGAAGACAGCCAAGTGGTCCTCCAGGAAGACAGCCCAGTGGTCCAACAGGAGGGCAACCAGGTGGTCCGCCTAGAGGCGTTCAGCCACCGTCTGCACCACCCAGTTTTACTCCTCAATTACCGAGAATGGATGATTCAGGACCAGCTCAGTTTGGAGGAACCTTTGATAGTCGTGATGGTAGAGGCGGAAGAGACGGCAGAGGTGGAATTAGTTTCTTTTGGCCACCCAGTGATTTTAGAAGATGCTTATATAGATTTACCTTCATCTGGCTAATCAATGGTAATAGCTTTTGGTTCTATCCAATTGATGTTCGAGGCCAGTTCATAGAAGGTTTCCGTTGGAGAAGAAATCGATGGGAATATGAAAGAATCAATAGAAATCGAATTCTTTTCCATAGCTGCAATTAATTTGGTCTTGTACGAAATACTTTAGAGACAGGGATTTATGGATTGATATTAAGCCACTAAGCATGCTAAAGAGAGTTCAGAAGTGTTCAAGAATTAATGAGGTTTTGGAAATAGTATAATAAAATAGAAGGTTGTTTTGTGCATAAAGCTACGATTTCTGTAGGCTTTATGTTATCAAAGCAACCTCCTGTTTTTTTAAGCTAGTATATCATTAAGCAAAGTATATTATTGAGCAATTATATCATTGAGCAAAGTATCATAGAGTTGTTTTCTTAGGCTGTATTGCTCTATCCGAGATATTATGCAATCGGTATATACTTCTTGTCCTCCATTTGAACTTCATTCTTTTTCTTAGGGAAGAGTAGTTTAAGAATTCCATTATCAAAGGAAGCATGAAAATCTTCTTCTTTCACCTGTTTACCAACATAGAAACTTCTCTTGCAACTACCGATGAGGCGCTCCTTGTGGATGTATTTGTTCTTATCATCACCAGTCTCTTTCGTTTCCTGCTTGTTGGCTGAAACAATCAGATACCCCTTGTCTAGTTGTATCTGGATATCCTTTTTGTCATAGCCAGGAAGCTCAATCTCCATCTGGTATTCCTCACCCAGATCCTTGATATTAGTATTCATCAATTGAGCTGCTGGTTTAAGGATGGTAGTTGGGAATAAAAACATATCATTGAAGAAATCATCATTAAAGAAACTATTAGCTAACTTACGATCAAAAATACTAGGTAATAACATATAAATTCCTCCTATCGTTGTTAAAAAAATATAGTTACATAGTTACATTGAATCTTACTAATTATTTGCAACTCGGTTGTTCTATATGTAATATAACACCTACTATTAGCACTGTCAAGACGAGAGTGCTAATTTCACAATAAATTCACAATTAATTTTTATTTAAACAAAAAAAATAATATTAGAAAACAATAGAATCATCAAATTCATTGATTGACAACGTAACAATGTTATGCTATGCTAAAAGCATGAAACAAAACAATGTTACGATGATGGAGTGAAATATATGAACCTAATATCCAAAAAGGATTTATTAGCTTTAACCGGGATATCCTACGGTCAGCTATATCGATGGAAGCGGGAGAGGTTAATACCGGAGGAATGGTTTATAAAGCAATCTTCCTATACCGGACAGGAGACCTTCTTTCCAAGAGAACCGATTTTGAGTAGGATACAATCAATTTTGGATCTAAAGGATCAGTATTCGCTGGAAGAGTTGGCTCGGCTATTATCGCCAGAAACCTCTGCACCGACGTTATTACTCTCTAATTTACGAGAGTTCAATGAGATTGATCCAATGCTGCTAGACTTCGTTCCCAAAGTTTATAATAGTGACCAATTTGATTTTTTTGATGTCGCATTTTTAGTTGCCATAACACAAGCATTGCATACGATTGGTCTTACCGGTGAGGAATGCGAAGAGTTGCTTAGATTAAGTGTACCGGTTGTAAAAAGTCAGAAAAACACCAATGTAACCCTTACAACATTTTGCATAGGGAAGGACTACCATATCGCGCTATCCTCAAATACGGCTCCCATTATTTTTGATGCAGGAGTAATAGTAAAATATCGAATCAATTTGAATGAGATATCAGATCAGATTAAAATCAAATATAAAAATCATTTTATTAAGGGAAGATAAGGGAGGAAGGTTTATGCAGGATTTCCATATTGAAGGAATCGGTACAATAAACGGTGGAGAATTTGGTTTACTTAAGGTAGAAGGAGTGGGTACTTGTAGCGGAGATATTAAAGCAGCTGATATTCGTATTGAGGGTGTGTTCAATTGTTCAGGTAATGTAGATACTGGTTATCTGGAATGTGAAGGAGTAGCTAATTTTAATTCTAACATACGGGCAAAGAAAATCATTGTAGAAGGCGTTCTAAATAATAAGCATGGCAATAAGATTGAAGCTGAAGAAATCCTCTGTGAAGGGGTGATCAAAACTTATAGTGAAATATCTGCTGATTATATCAAAGTTGAGGGATGTATCGATGCCAATGAGATAGTAGGCGAGCACATTATCATTGATTCCGATTCACATCCACATTTGCTGCGAAGACTGTTTAAATCAACAACATCAGAAGTAAATATAATCGAAGCGACTACGATTAATTTAAGCGGAATAAAAGCAAAAGCAGTAAATGGTAAAGATATTACGATAGGACCATCATGTGTTATCGACAATATTGATTGCAGCGGGTTCCTATCCATAGATCATCGGGCTGTGGTGAAAAACATTACTGGTGATTACAAGATGAAGTAATCCTAGTATAGGTGAATCAAGCATTATATGGTCATAGGAAGTTTCGTAAGATTATATATAGACATAAAAATAAGCTGTATTGAAACAGCTTATTTTTATTTTGTACTTATTCATATAGTACAACAAGAAATGGACAATGAACCTTACGAAAGGACATTAAAAAAGATGTGTAGTTTTAGAGACTTATCCAGTAGAAAGCTGTATAAGAATTTAGATACCGAAGAAGTCGATATCAGAAATGAAACTGTATTTTCAATCTATAATTAACCTCAGAATACCTGTTACTGAGGGGGTAACGCCCGGCCTATACTAAATAACATTGAACTTAGTACTTTTCTGTGATAGTCTTATAATATGTAATATTTTATATGATAATAACTCACATATAGTAATCTACATTAATCGAATGAGGTTTTATTGTGGCTAAGAGATTAATAAAGCAAAATAATAACATAGGATCTGCAATCCATTATTTCAGAGATACCCATCAGATAACACAAAGCAAGCTCTGCAAAGGGTTATGCTCTGTGGCTACGTTGTCCAGAATTGAAGCCGGAGAACGAGATGTTGATTCACTACTTCTGGATACTCTTCTGGAACGTTTGGGTAAAACACCGAACCAATTCGAGTTAATTCTTACGGATTTTGACTATGAAATACATCAAATAAGAGAAAAAATAAAAAAATATGTTAGAGATAGAAATTATGGGGAAGCCCATAGTCTATTACATAAGTATGTGGAACTTGCAGATGCCAAATCCCCGGTTCATCAGCAATTTGTCGCAGTCACAAAGGCATTGCTTAATGACATAGCGAATGGTGCAGTTGATGTAACGATTGATTTACTAATGCAGGCAATCAGTTTTACGGTTCCAGGCTTTAAAACCAATCAGATACTGGACTATTACTTGAGTAATTCGGAATTAAATATAATTATTGATATTATTCAACGAATGGTAGCTGCAGAGATGAAAACAAGTGCGAAAGAGATTCTCCAACAAATTTTAGAGTATTTCAATATGCACTCTTACATGCAGGATAGTGATATGCTTTATGCTAAATTGGCAGTAATCGCAGCTGAGCTTTATATAGAGGAAGGGAATTACTTTAAGGCTTTAGAAATCTGCGATGTAAGCCTGAAAAAGTATAAGGGAAACCGTAAACTGGATTATCGAGGTGATTTGTACTTTATCAAAGCCCAATGTGTTGATGTGCTATATAGTGATCATCCTAATTGGGACAAGTTGAAGAAGGACAATCATAAATTATATTTGCAGTCGTATTATGTATATGTTTTTTGTGATGAATATGAAAAAGCAGAGTTGGTAATGAAACATATACAGGAGGAATAGCAATGGGCAGATATCGTTTAGGTGACACGATTCGTATGACTCGAAAATCGCTTTCAATCACGCAGGAACAATTATGTGAAGGTATATGCTCCGTAGAGACCTTGTCCCGATTGGAAAGTGGTAGACAGAATCCAAGCAAGGATGTATATGAACTACTCATGGAACGTATGGGTAGAATCCGAGATAGGGCATATTCTATGCTCTCGATCTCTGATTTTAGGATGCTAGAAAAGATGAAGTTGTTTGATGATTATATTCGTATTTATGATTTTCAACAGGCGGATTATGTGCTTAATGAGATAAAAAAGAAGGTTGGGAATACGGTTTTAGATAGACAGTTTCTAATCAGAGCGGAAAGTCTGGTTAAATATCGCCTCAGCAAAATAACAGCAGATCAATTTCTAGATGGGCTGCAACAGGCAATTCTGCTGACAATACCTAAATACGGAACAATATCCCTATCCAATTGGCCATTAAATAATAATGAAGCAAATTTACTTTTAAATATCTCAACGGCTTATGCAGATAAAAAAGATATCCACAAAGCCATAAGTATACTGGAAGAATTAAACGATGCATTAAAACAAAGTTATATGGATGAACAACAACGGGCTATTATGACAGCAGTTAATTCGAATAACCTGTCGAAATGGTATACATCCTGTGGGCGTTTTAATAAAGCGATAGAAATAGCGGAGCAAGGCATATTAACATGCAGAAAATACAAACTAGGTAATGTACTCCCAAATCTCTTATATAATATTGTTTGGTGTAAAGAACAATTAATCGAAATGGGAGTACTATCACCAGAGGAAAGTCAAAAATGTTTTATGTACTTAAAGCAAGCCTATTATATTGCTGCAGCGATGCAACAACCGTTTCTGGAGCAGTTTTTAGAAAAACATATCGAGTCGAAATATTTGTCGAAGAATATTAATATGTGTCAATTGGAGGCAAATCATTGTTAATCGTAAAGCCATCACCAGGGGTTGGACTTGGTTTACTTGGAGTCGGAAGTACGAAGTTTAGTAATAGTAGGATAACGCATGCTAGTAATAAGGTTTTCAGCTTTTTCATTGAATGTTCCTCCTTTAATTAATTGATTGACCAATGTATCATTTATTACAATTGGTCCCTGGTTATGTAATATTTAACCAGTAAATTCATTGTAAATGGTAATCCATGTAAATACCATGTCGTATTTGGAAAATTTGAAAATATTTATTTATTATTTTCATCAAATTTTCCAAATACGACATGGTATTTTATATTTCTATCATATATCATATGAAATGACAGAAAGATAATGACAAAATGATAAACAGAAAATCAATGACAGAAGATTATTGACAG
>CAYMLE010000151.1:0-6291 GCA_964391115.1 uncultured Herbinix sp.
CTGTCTAATTGATAAGCCATACCTTTCCTTCAGGTCTTTTATATATAAATATATCGTAACTATTCAGAACCCCTGATTATTCTCTCAGCAGGATACTGAAATTTTGTGCAAAACATAGAACTTTATTTTTTTAAAGACTCATGATTTTAGTCTTTTTAGGTGTTTATCCACACACTCCTACACTATAAAAAAGTTATACCTCATTACTTCTCCAGTGTTTCTGAGTACCGTTGATAACACTTTGAAATGTATTGATTTCAGCAGGTTTCAGCCATATTTTACGAGACTTATCCACCGTCAAAATGACGGTAACACCCTTTTAGCTAATTCGCTTTTTACCTTGATTTAAAGTATAATTATACTATAGAAATCAAGGAAAGAAGGTGGTCTGGATGTCAAAGGATAAACTCATAGAGGCACTAATGAAAGAGAATTCTGAGTTGAAACAGTTATTATATTCATTAAATACTTCTATGGAACAACAGTCCTCCTTGATCAATCAACAGTCCGTTATGATTGAGCAATTAAGTCAGACCATTGCTGAGTTAAATGAAAAGCTTAACAAGAATTCCAAAAATAGTTCCAAACCACCTTCTAGCGATGGCTTAAAAAAAACAGTTACCAAGAGTCTGCGTCAGAAATCTGGCAAGAAGCCTGGTGGACAGCAAGGACATGATGGAAATCATCTTGCTATAACTACTGATCCTAACGAAGTAAAAAAGCACTTACCTAAAACCTGTATAAATTGCCCTAATATCTCGAAATGTATAGATCAACGGGCTTGTGTTGTAGAAAAGCGCCATGTGATTGATGCCGTAGTCACTGTTCATGTGACAGAACATCAGAAGTATTCATTTAGGAAATGTCCATTTCATGAAGGACAGATATTACAAGGAGCATTCCCTGCAGGTGTTTCTGCTACCGTACAGTATGGTGATAACCTTAATGCACTTGCAGTGGCATTGAATACGGTAGGTATGGTAAGTATAAAGCGTACCCATGAGATTTTAGGGAGTGTTTTCAGTATCCCCCTCTCCACAGGAACAATCAGCTCTATGGTGAAAAAATGTGCTGAAAGTGTTAGTAATACTGTAAAGATCATCCGACAGAAAGTAATTAATTCTACCATTGGACATTTTGATGAAACCGGTACCCGGGTTGATGGGAAAACCATGTGGGTTCACAATTCATCTACAGAAGATTATACCTACTTAAGCGTTCATCAGAAGCGTGGCACTGAAGGTATGGATGATAATGGTGTTCTTCCAGCCTTTCAGGGCATTGCAATGCATGACTGTTGGAAATCTTACTGGAAATATGGTGTTATGCATGCAGTATGTTGTGCCCATTTGTTAAGAGAACTGACAGGGATAGAAGAAAATGATCCCAATCAGAAATGGGCAACCAAGTTTAAAGAACTTCTCCTTGAGATGAAAAAGGTTAAGGATAAAGCATTACTAGCTGGTAAATCAGAGTTAAGCTATTATCATCTTCACCGTTTTGATATAAACTATAATGAAATCCTACAGGAAGCAATGGATACAAATCCTATTGCTATTGCTACTGAGAAAAAGCGTGGTCGCAAGAAAAAAGGTAAAATTCTTGCCCTTGTAGAACGGCTTCGTGAATACAAGGCATCAGTCTGCCTATTTACAAAAAACTTCGCAGTACCATTTGACAATAATCAAGCCGAAAGAGATATCAGGATGATAAAAGTAAAAACCAAGGTATCAGGCTGCTTTAGAACTAAGGACGGAGCCGATGATTTTCTTAAAATCATGTCATATGTCGGAACTGCAAAAAAACAGGGATTTAATTCATATGAAGCAATTAAAAATGCAGTTACAGGTAATTCAGAGTTCATTTTTGATTAGGGGTTCTGAATAGTTACATTGTTTTTATAATAATTTGCGATAATAATTTTATTATGTTTGTTTTTATGATGCTTTTTTATTATGTTATTATGATATGTTTTATTGTGTTTTATTGTGTTTTTTTACATCCTCTTAGGACAGGTGTAAATCTTCTTTTAGTCCTAACATCAGATTCATATTCTGGATTGCAGCACCGGAGGCTCCCTTGCCCAGATTATCCAGCCGAGTCATTATTAGGGCCAAATCCTTCTCTTGATTACCAAATATGAAGATTTCTGCCCGATTTGTCTGATTGCAAGCAGTGATATCAAAGCCTCCATCGAAGAGCAAATCCTCATCTTGATAGGGCATTACCTTAACAAAGGTTTCTTTCTCATAATGCTCTGACAGCAATGCATGAATCTCCCTTGCGTCCAGCTTTTGCTTCAGCAATCTAGTATGAATGGGGATTGAAGCAGCTAATCCCTGATAGAAATTACTAACTATAGGTACAAAAATCGGGCTTTCCGATAATCCGGTCTGAATGGTCATCTCCTTCAGGTGCTTATGATTCAAGGAGAGACTGTATGGCCTAGGAGCTCTTGTATAGGGATTGCTACCATTTGTTGCCTCATATTTATCAATCAAACCCTTCCCGCCTCCACTGTAACCTGTGATGCTTTGGCAGGTAATTGGATAGTCCGTACCCATAATCTTATGATTGATTAACGGATAAACTGATAAAGCAAAGGCAGTTGCATGACACCCCGGATTACTAATTCTCTTGCTAGACACCACTGCTTCCCTGTGATCTCTAGAGAGTTCCGGTAATCCATAAGCCCAACCTGCTGCTGTCCTATGTGCTGTGCTGGCATCGATTATTTTGGTATTTGGGTTGGTTATCAGTGCCACCGATTCTTTGGCAGCATCATCTGGCAGACATAGAAATACGAGGTCTGCTTCATTCAAACACTTTGCTTTCTCTTCTTGATCTCTTCGTTTTTCATAATCTATTGTTATTAGCTCCAGTTCCGAATACAAACTGAGTCTCTCATGAATTTTAAGTCCGGTAGTACCGGAAAGACCATCGACAAACACCTTTTTCTTCATCAAAGTCACCATTCCCCTCTCATTTCAAGAATTATTCTATTCTATAGTTCATTCATCAAAAGCAAATGTATTTTTATACATATTATTTAATTAATATACGTCTTTTCTATGTAAATGTCAATCTTAATTTATATCTATTTACTACTTGATTGACAGATAATCGCAAAAAAATATACTATAACTTATCAATGCGATAATAAATTCATAGTATATTTATAACATTAGCTATTTGTTTTTTTGATCCACCATACAACTACAGGGCTTAATGCATGTTATTAAGCCCTGAATTAATTAATTCTATTATATTATCTCATATCAGCCATAGCCAATCTCTGTTCCATAAAATATTCCGGATAATTATCAATTATTTCGCTTTGATCCATCTTATATCTAGACAAATGCTTTAAGGTTATTTCAGAAGCGAGCTGTTTATCCCTAGACCGAATTGCCTCATAAATGGATCTATGATCCTCAACAATCTTAATCTCCTTAACCGAATACAAACTTAAGGTTCGTAATCGATCAAAATGTCCCATCATCCCTTCCGTCAGATGGTATATACGTTCCTTATTACACATAATAAAAAGATTTTTATGAAATTCGTTATCCAAGTCCAGAATTTGTTGCGGAGATTTATTCTCAAGATAAAACTCTTGCAGCTTAACATTCTGTTCCAGTTCAAGTAGATCCAGCTCGGATATTGTTTCACATAATTCCTCTACAACAGCATTCTCCAAAACTTTACGTAAAAACACAGCTTCTTCAACTACATCAAAGTCGATATGTGAAATTACACTGCCTCTCTGTGGATATACTTCAATCAAATTTAATTTTTGAAGCTCCTGTAACGCTTCTCTGACTGGAGTTCTACTCATACCCAGTTCCTTGGCCAACTCATTTTCACTAACCGTGCTACCGGGTTTTAAATTTAATGTTATTATATTCCGTCGTATTTGGCGTAATGCATATTCTCTTGCGTTTTCCTTTAGCTCCCGCTTAGAAATGTCCATCCCCATTACTCTTCCCTCAATTCCATTAAAACCGTTTTTTCAACAATAGATGCAATAATTATACTCTAATATTGCAATTAATGTCAACCCAATAAATAAATTGTAACCCACGTAGTAAAATATCATTGGTAGCTGGGTAGTTACTCTTTACATCATTTCTTTCTATCCTAGCGCCACATCCAACAGCATCATAACAGCAAACCCAAGCATTGCACCAATAGTTCCCGCATTAGAATGGTGTTTTTCCTGTTGTGCTTCCGGAATCAGCTCCTCAACCACAACATATATCATCGCTCCAGCCGCAAAAGACAGAGCATAGGGTAAAATCGGCTTCATCGCAATAACGGCAGCTGCTCCCAGTACACCAGCGATCGGCTCTACGATTCCTGAAGCCTGCCCATATAAGAAACTTTTCCATCTGGATAATCCCTCACGGCGTAAAGGCACCGACACAGCAGCTCCCTCTGGGAAGTTCTGTAAACCGATACCAAGAGCCAAGGCAATCGCTCCAGCTAAAGTGGCAGTAGGACCCCCAGCAACAGCCGCACCAAAGGCGACGCCCACCGCTAAGCCTTCCGGTATGTTATGCAGCGTAATCGCCAGTACCAACAGTACACTCCTCTGCCAGCTTGTTTTCATACCTTCCGGCTCCTGATTTGCTTCGCCAATATGAAGATGCGGCATAATAACATCCACGATCCATAAAAATGCTCCACCTGCCAAAAAACCTACTACTGCAGGTATCCAGGGAATCGTACCGGAATCCTCTGCCATACTAATCGCAGGTGCAAGTAGAGACCAAAAGCTTGCCGCAATCATTACTCCTGCTGCAAAGCCAAGCATTCCATTCAATGCTTTTTTATTAATTGTTTTAAATACAAATACGGTTGCCGAACCCAATGCTGTAACAAACCAGGTGAATAGCGTAGCTATCAAAGCTTGAATAATCGGGTTTTGATTAGTAAACCAATCCATTGTTGCCTCCTTATATCTTGTTTATGTAATAACATCTTTATACTATTATAATACATTTTTTTATATTAGTAATTATTACTATTTCATAAGGATTTCCTATTAAATACGATTTTTTTGTTATAAAATGGAGCAAGCCAAGGTTTCCTGCAAATCCAATCACAACCATGAATTTTTAACTGTCATTACTATTGTATTCATTTCGCTAAATATGGTTCCTACTGTTTTTACTCCCTGTTATTCTTCAAGATCTTTCATTCCTATCTTGTGATATGCTGCTACAAGGTATGCATCAGGGGGCTCTGCTTATTACATTTAAAATTGACTATAGTCCTCTATTTTATTCATAACCCGTTCCTTTTCACTTCCCTCTAAAGGCGTAGGCTGATAATTATTTCTCTCCTTAACAGAGGATATGGAACATGGAATAATGTCATGGTCCTGGCCAGTCAATGCACCATTTAGAAAATTGAATTTGTGAACATACACCATCGTATCCTTATCGCTGGGATTTTTATTGCCGCCAAAGGAAAAGTTACCTAGACTATAGACAATATTTTTGCCCTTGTATTCCTCAATGCCTTGAAGAACATGAGGATGGCTTCCTAGCACAAGATCCGCTCCTTGATCTATGCTGTAATGGGCTAATTCCTTCTGAACATTGTTGGGGTAATGGTCTCTCTCAATTCCCCAATGGAACATCAGAATTACGAGGTCTGCTCCATCATTCCTAAGTTCTTGGATAATTTGGTTTATACTCTCCTTCTTAGCCTCTGATGCTTCCCATCCTGTCAAGCCAGCAAACCCTACCTTAATGTCTCGGACTTCTTCGATATAGGTATGCTCGTAGCCAACATAATCTATTTCAGCTGCCTCCAGATTGTTTCGTGTGTCCTGGTATCCCTGCTCTAAGTAATCTCTGGTATGGTTGTTGGCTATACTCACCAACTCAATATCTCCTTGTTTCAAAATCTCTACATAGGAAGGATCCGCCTTAAAACGGAACTTTTTCTCTGCTGGTTTCTCCGCTGTAGTCAAAGTAGTTTCCAGATTGACGAAGGTAAGATCATCCTCTTCAAAGATATTCTTGACATTACGAAAGAAATATCCATAGTCTTTATTCTGAAGCTCAAATTCATGGTCGAAGCTCCGTTCATAACCATAACTCTCATCCCTGCCTAAGGTAACATCTCCTGCAGCACTGATTGTAATAGTGTCATATATCATCGGAGGGGTTGTATCTTCTTCCTCCACCACCTTGTCATCTTCATGATCCTCTATCTGTGAATCTTGCCCCGAATTCATATCTGGACTCTGTCCTTCCTCCGAAGGATTCCCTGGTTCTA
>CAYMLE010000152.1:0-4495 GCA_964391115.1 uncultured Herbinix sp.
CCTCTAGGGAGGGTGGTGTTGAGATTGTAGTGGAAGAATTATCAAAGCGTTTAGTCGAAAAAGGTGATAGGGTAGAGGTTTATAATCGTAAAGGAACGAATAAAGCAAATAATAACGTCCCTCGAAAAGAGATCAAACACTATGAAGGAATAAGAATAAGAACAATTCTAACAATTAATAAGAAAAGCCTTGACGCATTCATATATTCTTTTTTAGCTACGCTACGTGCTATATTTGGAAGGTATGATTTGATCCATTATCATGCTCTAGGTCCTAGCGCTATGCTAATCATACCACACATGCTGAGAATCCGAACGATTGTAACTGTACATGGACTAGATTGGCAGAGAGGAAAGTGGGGAGCTTTAGCGACAAAATATCTATTATTAGGCGAGAAAATATCGGCCAAATATGCAGATGAAATAATCGTACTATCAAAGAATACCTATGATTATTTTATTAAGACCTATAACCGGGAGACGAATTATATTCCTAATGGTGTGATAGATCCACTTCCAATCGAAGCTGAATTGATAGATAAAAAATATGGTATAAAAAGAAATGATTATATCCTATTCCTAGCACGAATCGTTCCTGAAAAAGGGTTGCATTATCTGATTGAAGCTTATCAGAAATTAGATACCGATGTAAAGCTGGTAATAGCAGGTGCTAGCAGTCATTCCGATGAGTATTTCGAGAAAATAAAACGATCAGCGGAGGAAGACGAAAGAATTATTATGACCGGTTTTGTGGATGGAAGGGAACGGGAGGAGCTATTTAGTAATTGTAGGGCCTATATTCTTCCAAGTGATATTGAAGGTATGCCACTCAGCTTATTGGAAGCAATGAGTTATGCAAGAAAATGTATAGTGAGTAATATCCCGGAAAATGTTGAAGTAATTCAAAGTAAGGGAATCATTTTCGAAAAGAGTAATGTTTGGAGCCTTCATGAGCAGCTGAAAAAATTATTAGACGAAGAAGATGGTAGTGATGATCCAGGCCATTATCCACATTATGATTTATCTAGTTTCAACTGGGACAATATCACAGATAGACATAGAAAAATATATTCAAGTAGTAAGAAATATAGTGCAGCCAAATAATCTGGTTAGGAGGAATCTATATGGGAAGACATGCTTATCTGATCATGGCACATGGAAATTTTGAGTACTTAAAAAAATTAATCGAATCACTTGATGATCCTCGTAATGATGTCTATATCCATATAGACAAAAAGTCGAAGTTTACAGATTTTAATATGCTTAAGAAAGATATAAAATTCTCTTCAGTATATTTTATTAAACAGAGCGATATTAAATGGGCTGCTTTTAGCGGAATATTATGTGAAGTTGACTTATTAAAGGCTGCAACTGCTAGAATTCAATACGATTATTATCATCTTTTATCAGGAAGCGACCTAGTTATCAAATCACAAAATGAGATTCATCAGTTTTTTGATCAAAATAAAGGTAAAGAATTTGTTACGTTTGATGAACAAAAAATTGACAATGAATATTTGGATCGAGTCAAATATTACTATTTATTTCAAGATGTCTACGGAAGGAATCGAAGAAACATTCTACTACTTGGACTTTATGCGATAGATAAAATTCTATTATCCATTCAAAAGCTCCTTAAGGTTAATCGAATTAGAAAGGTTCAAATGGAATTCCAGAAGGGGGCTAATTGGTATAGTATAACTCATGATTTAGCAAGACATATTATAGATCAAGAAAAATGGATTCATAAAACCTTTAGATTTAGCTTAAGTGGGGACGAATTGTTTTTACAGACAATATTAATAAATTCTAGATTTAAGAATAACTTATGTCATCCAAATCAACTGAAAGAGAACCTAAATATGAGGTTGATTGATTGGACTAGGGGTAAGCCTTATACATGGAGAAAAGAAGATTATGATATCCTAATTAATTCGAATATGTTTTATGCTAGAAAGATTGATCCAAAGATTGACTACGATATTATTTCACTAGTAAGTAGTAATATAGAAAAGCAGGTAATTGCATGATAAAAGTCGATTATATCTGGATAAGAGTTACATATTTTCTCTTTGTTATAGCTTGGATTATTGGAGATATGCGAGATAATATCAATGACGATTTTAAGTATGTTTTTATGTTCCTTTTAATTGTTATTGGATTAATTATTTTGATTCGCAATTTGAATACTACAATTTATAACATGGATGATCTTTACTATATTATGCTAGTTCCTTTATTTCTAGGAAGTATTTCTCTGATATATTCATTGATGAATGGTATGAAGTTTTTATTAATGTGGGATATGTTTTATCTTATTGTTCCATACCTAATGGTATTTCTCATCGTAAATATTGATCAAAATCAAAACAAGGATTTTTATTATGATACGCTTTTGATTGGACATATATTTTTATTTTTTTATAAGTATGGGAGAATTCTAGATTTAGAACATATTATGCAGATTTCTTTCGTTAATTCATTCTCACCATATGAATCAGTAACAGCCCATATATATACCTTGTTATTCTATTATTATTACGTTAAAAACAAGAAAATTAGATGCGGGGTAGCATTGTTCTTTGGCATATTGTCTTATAAGCGCTTGCACGTTGTGTTTATCGTTGCGGTTCTATTACTAGGATGGACGGTACGTAAAAAAGTAGTTAATTTCTTTATGGAAAATATAGTAAAGACAGTCTTCATTAGCTCACCCCTATTACTTTATGCTGTATTGACTGATCGCTTTGCAATTTGGTTCCTGGCAACATTTAAGGTTGATTTTGCGGAGTTTACCATGGGTAGGTTTGATCAATTAAGGGAAGTAATCACAGCGGATATTACAAATTACGGTTTGGGAAGTATAAAATATTATTTGGATAGTAAGGATGCCTATATAAACATATTACATAGTGACATCATGAGAATACTACTAGAAACATCCTTTATCGGGTTGATCGTACTAGTATATGCGTATTTTAATGTGGCAAAGAAAAACATATATTCATTGATATTAATGATATTTATTTTTATGATAATGTTTACATCAACTGTAATTAATGGATTTCTTGGATGGTTTGTAGTGTTTTTATCCATTGATGATTTTAATAGAAATGATGGTTCTAATAATCAATCAGGGGTGTTGCAATACAAAGAGGATGGAATTATTCATATAAAATTTTCCTCTAATAGATAGGTGAAATAGTGGAAATGAGTATTATGCTAAGGGAAGAATTGGAGGTGCTATATGAAGCGTTTGTTATATGTTATCCTACTGGCAATAATTGCTTTAATGATACTACCAGGCTTTATAAAAAGCCCTACCATGTCACTGACAGCGAATACAATCCAAATGGAAAAATCAACCGCCTATAATATTAATATTATTGGTAAAAGGCCCGGATTGACCTATCATTGGACAAGCTCTGACGATAATGTTGTAAAAGTAAACAGTAAAAACGGCATGATAAATGCTATAAATAATGGAGAAGTGACAATAAGTTGTTTGTTTACAGATAGCAAAGGTGAAAATATAAGACTTAGCTGTAAAGTAATAGTAGGAGTAGATGAATCCGGACCACAACTCAAAGTAAGTAAACTGGATTTGGTGCTGGAAGAGCAATTTGATATTAATATTGCTAGAAAAATAAATAACTCTAAATATAAATGGTCCTCATCGAATGAAAAGATAATAAAAGTCAACCCTTCCAATGGATTTGTTACTGCAATTGGTTATGGAGATGCAATCGTTACCTGTACGATTACTGCACCGGATAAGCAAATCATCATTCTTTCGGCTAAAATCAGTGTAAGGAAGCAACCATCAAATATCATATGGGAGGATCATTTTAATTACGAAACTCTCGATCGTAGCAAATGGAGCTATGAATATGGGTATGTTCGTAACTTTGAACTGCAAGAATATACAGACAATACAAAGAATGTATCTATAAATGATGGGCATCTGGTTTTAAGAGCATTAAAAGATAAGAATGGAGCTTGGACATCAGCTAGTATTCAAACAAACAATAAGCTGGAAATAGGAAATGCTAGAATTGAAGCAAGAATTAAGTTGCCATATGAAAGTGGTGCTTTTCCAGCTTTCTGGATGCTGGGAGCTGATTATGAGATTGATTATATAGAACAAAGAACCCGAGGAGATTCATGGCCGGAAGCAAGAGAAATCGATATTATTGAAACCTTTGGTAAGGTAACGAAGGTTCAGGGTGGTGTATTTTTCAAAGCAGATCCTAATGCTACCGCATTAACCCAACATTCGAATAAATCGGATGATATCGATATAACACAATTTCATATCTATGCAGTCGAGAAAAGCAATGAGACGATTAAGTTTTATTATGATAATAAGCTATATTATACCCATGAGATAACAGATGATGGCTTGAAAGAGCCCTTTTATCTATTATTAAATCTAGCGGTAGGAGCATCAGGAGGGATACCGGATCCAGCAGTTTCACAAATGGAAGTAATGGTAG
>CAYMLE010000152.1:4505-6179 GCA_964391115.1 uncultured Herbinix sp.
AGAGTCACGGCACTAGAAGGAAGTCCAGTGACTGAAATAGATACAATTACCCTAGATACAGATGAATTTAGAGGTACGATTGGTGATCGTAAAAAAGTAAATGTTAAACTATTACCTTTGGCTGCACAGGACAGAACAGTAACTTGGATATCCTCTGACCCGAGCGTAGCAACAGTAGATGGAGGATATGTACGATTGTTAAAGTCAGGAACATGTATTGTTTCTGCTACTTCTGCTAACGGATTAACAACAGAACTGAAAGTTATTTGTTATTAAAGAGGTCGCAACAATTATATGCAAATCGTCTTAAGGTAAATAAAATGAACCGATAAAATGTGCAGGAAAGAGGGAACAATGAACAGAATTGTGATTGAGGATGTAAAGGTTGTTGATAATCGTCTGGACTGCGTTTACACAATATATGGTGAGTGGAAACAATATTTTAAGGAGACCAACACATTCTTTGCCGAGTATGATAAGCAAATTGATAGTGTTCCTATAAGCATCGCGGTCATCCCACTTCTATGTAATGTTCTACCCTTGGTATGGATTTTTGATGCAGAAGTAGTTATTGATGATATAGATAAGGACTTTTATGAAAGCATTGAGGATTTTAAGCAAGGGTATGAAAATATGTATCCCAATGTGCAGTTCAAAGGAAAAATTACTCCTAAGAAAATAACGAATAATAGACAAGATGATTTGAAGAAGACAGCTGTTTTTTTTAGTGGTGGGGTAGATGCTTATAACACCTTGATTTCACATATCGAGGAAAATCCAATTCTAGTAACTCTATGGGGAGCCGATATCACATTTGAAGATCAAGCGGGGTGGAAGCTGGTTGATACTCATATAAAAAGTGTTGCTCTTCAAAACGACCTAGATTACATATCGGTTAAAACATCATTTCGAAGATTTCTAAATGAAGCGACATTAAGTGACTATGTTTACAAATTGACCGAGGATAGTTGGTGGTATGGCTATCAGCATGGGATAGGAATTATAGGACACATAGCACCCTTAGCATACCAATATAAAATAAAAACGGTATATATAGCATCTTCACTAACCAAAGAAGATAATACAACTTGTGCATCAGATCCTACCATAGATAATTTTGTTCGATTTTTTGATAGTCAGATTGTACATGATGGATATGAATATAATCGTTTGGAAAAAATTAATCGAATTATTGAATATGTAGAAAAAACCAAAAGACCAATACAACTAAGGGTATGTTGGGAGTCAGAGGGCGGTTCAAACTGTTGTCATTGTGAAAAATGTTATCGCACAATCTTATGTTTATTAGCTGGGAAAGGTAATCCACAAAGATATGGCTTTAATTATACGGATGATGAATTCGCTGATATGATGAGGGATTTTAGAATAAAGTTACATTTCCTTGATAATTCTTATTTTGTTCTCTACAAAAGTATACAGAATTTAATGCGTAAAAACTACGGGGTAAGCCATATAAATCAAAGCCTGTTATGGTTTTACAAATCCAATTTAGATAAAGAACAATCGTTTCATAGAAGATTCATATATCGTTTTATACGGAAAGGAAGAAACATATTACGGATTTTAATGAAAGGAAAATAAGGGATGAATAAAGTTGTGATTGAGGATATAAAGGTAATCGCAAATCGTCTTGAATGTGCTTATACGGTTTGT
>CAYMLE010000153.1:0-6142 GCA_964391115.1 uncultured Herbinix sp.
CATAATGAATACAAATCACCATAATGAATACAAATCACCATAATGAATACAAATCGCCATAATGAATACAAATCATCATATTGAATACAAATCGCCATTATATTTCATATCATCTTATCAAGACACAAAATTACAAATCTAGATAATGATCATCTTGATATAGCTTTCGGTTTGCTCTCTTTCTGTAAAAAGCCTTTCTGCGTCTTAATCGAGGCCGTTCTACAATAACGAAGTAAAGACCAATAACCAATACGAAAATACCGATAATTATGCCAATGATAATGGGGCGAAGTGGCCGACTGGGTTCGATCAAGGTCGGATTCTCTACCGTCGAAGGGGCCTCTGTTACCTCAGGTGCGAAATCTTTGTGATACAGGGTAATGTTTTCAGGTGCATTATATAGAATATCCGCTCCACCTACATATTTATCCTGATAGGTATAGGTAATGGCTCCTATGATATTATTATCTTCGAGCTCATTCCGATCGGTGAAAAAGGAGACTTCCTTACTAGCTTCTTCTATGGAAGCATTATTGGGAAGTACAACATAGCCATTTTCATCGGTTACAATGGCATTTGAATCACTGAGCATTCCGTTGTAACGGGTAAAGAAAGGGGAAGATTCTAAGTTCTGTGTTCCCTCTAAGTTGGCTAAGGGATATATGGAGAAATTATCAAAGCAGAAATCCAAGAGCTTCTGGGTATCCGTATATTGATGCTGACTAGTATCATCCCTCATAATTACAGTAATGAGTTCAAGGTCTCCCCTTTTAGCTACAGTAACTAAGGTAAATTTTGATTTACTAGTATAACCGGTTTTACCACCGATACAATCGCTATAAAAGTAATCCTGCTTTAGGATAAAGCGATGGTGGTTTCGTAGATACCTGGTTTCCGTTTGCTTATTGGTGGGAGGGATCTGTGAGGTTCGGGCTGCAAATATCTTACGAAAGGAATCATTTTTCATCGCTTCCCTAGTAATCAAGGCCATATCATATGAGGTGGTGTAGTGATTATCATCATGTAGACCATGAGGATTCATAAAGTTGGTATTCGTAGCACCGATTTCTTTGGCACGATTATTCATCATCTGAATAAAGTTATCAAGGCTACCACCTCCAATGTGCTCTGCAGTAGCATAGGCTACATCATTGGCTGATTCCAACAGAATGGAATATAAGCTTTGCTGCATGGTCAGCTGTTCACCAACTTCAATCCAAAGACGGCTGCTGTCGGCCTCTACCTTATAGACAGAATCATGGGAAAAGGTAACGATTTCACCTGGAGTGGAATTCTCCACTGCAAGCAGACTCGTCATAATTTTTGTAATGCTGGCAGGATAGTGTTTTGTATGGATATTCTTTTCATAAAGAATTAATCCAGTGGAAGCCTCCATAACAATGGCAGATTCCGCAAAAACACTAGGACCCTCGGGCCAGGGAGTATTACCGGTATTGCTGCTGGCAAAGGACTGGGATGTGAAATGGGAGACACAATATATTAAAATCATACTAAAGAGAATAAGCCTTTGTCGCTTCATAAAAACCTCCTGCTTGTTGCTTGACCGGACAGCTTCAAAAACACAGTAGAGTAGCTCTAACGTGTTTGCGCGAAAGCCAATGTGAGCAAGTGAATACAAGCTTGTTTATATAGAATAAGCTTGCTTGCAAAAAGGCGAACGAGCATGCGAACCGGAGAAACAGGCTATGCGAGTTTCTCCGGTTATCCTTTGTATCAATCCTGTCACTGCTGTCAATATCATATATTTCTTTTGGTAAATTACAAGAAACAGCCTAGCCTTTTAATTTCCATGCCATGTCTTGTAAGAAGAGTAACGTTTTAAGTCCTTCAACAGTAGTATCTTTTGTAATATGAACTACTTCGATACCCATGATTTCTGCAAAATCAATCATTTGCTCAGCGCTGACTGCATAGGTGAAAACGGTATGATGTGCTCCACCTGCTAGAATCCAGCACTCTGCTCCAGTCTTAAGATTCGGCATAGCCTTCCACATAACACGAGCAACCGGAAGATTCGGCATCTCATAAATGGGCTTCACAGCCTCTACATCCTGAATAATCATTCGAAGGCGACCGCCCATATCCACTAGGGATACAACAATAGCAGCACCTGGATGTCCTTCAAATACCATTCTGGCAGGAGAAGACTTGCCACCAATACCTAAATCATGAACTTCAATGCGGGGCTTGTCGGTAGAAAGGGTAGGGCATACCTCAAGCATGTGGGCACCGAGAGATAACTCATTACCTATTGTTAAGTCATAGGTGTAATCTTCCATAAAGGAGGTTCCTCCAGGAATACCCTCGGACATCTGCTTGATGATATGAGTCATAGCAGATACCTTCCAGTCACCTTCTCCACCGTATCCATAACCAGCCTCCATAAGTCTCTGAGTTGCTAAGCCTGGTAACTGTTCCATTCCATGAAGATCCTCAAAGGTATTTGTAAAGGCTTTACAGCCCTCCTGGTCAAGCATCTTCTTAAGTGCAATTTCTTCCCTTGCCTGATAGCGGATGACATCCATTCGATCGGTAGCAAGAGTGTATTTCTCTTTGTATTCATTGATCAGAGCATCGATCTGATCCTCTGTAACAGCGTTCATCTGCTCAACTAGATCGCCAACAGCGGTGGTATTAACCTGCCAGCCTAGCTTCATCTGAACCTCTACTTTATCACCTTCGGTTACGGCAACCTGACGCATATTATCGCCAAAACGCATTACCTTTAAGCTACGGCTGACCATCGCGCCAACTGCGGAGCGCATCCAGCTACCCAAGCGAGTCTGAACATCCTCATCTTCCCAATAGCCTGCAATTACCTTACGGGGCATACGCATTCTAGCACCTATAAAGCCATGCTCTCTGTCACCATGAGCGGACTGATTTAGATTCATGAAATCCATATCAATGCCTTCATTGGGTATACAGCGGTTAAACTGAGTATGCAGGTGGCAATAGGGTTTCTCTAAGAGGGACAAACCAGTAATCCACATCTTAGAAGGGGAGAAGGTATGCATCCAAGTAATGATACCGGCACACTTCTCATCATAATTAGCTTCCTTTATCATCCGAGTGATCTCATCGGGAGTGGTAAGGATTGGTTTATATACAACGGAACAGGGGATGTTCGTAGCCTTGCTAAATCCCTCTGCGATTATCTTCGAGTGTTCTTCTACCTGTTTTAAGGTCTCTGGTCCATATAAATGCTGTGAACCGGTAAGAAACCAAAATTCATAACGTGCTAATGTTGACATGGCACTACCTCCTATTATTTATCATAATGAATCAATCCGATATGTTACATACTTTGCTCTTTTTTAATCTCTTTTAAACGTTTCATTACATCATTGGCTCCTCTGCCAAAATAATCATGGAGCAGGGAGTATTCTGCAAACAATTTATCATAGGTCTTAGAGTTTTCAGGGATCGGGGTGTAGATGGTATCCCGAAGCTTACCCATAACACTACCAGCTTCAAATACATCATCATAGCCGCCATGTTCAGAACCGGCTGCTACAGCTGCAAAGATTGCGCTACCTAGGGCGGGTCCCTGGGAGGTTCCACCGATTTTAATGGGTACCTTGATAATATCAGCGTAAATCTGCATTGCCATAGGATTTTTCTGAGAAATACCACCGGAGGCATAGAATTCATCTACAGGAACACCATTTTCCCGGAAGGTCTCAATGATTTTTCTTGTACCATAAGCGGTTGCTTCGATTAATGCGCGATAGATTTCCTCTGGCTTTGTCTGAAGAGTCATACCAAGGATCATACCGGTTAAATCTACATCCACCAATACAGAACGGTTGCCGTTCCACCAATCAAGAGCCACAAGACCACTCTGGCCAGGCTTTTGCTTCTCTGCCTTCTTCGTTAGATACTCATGAATATTTAAGCCTTCTGCTTTGGCAGCTTCCTGGTATTCTGCACTGACACAATTCTCTACAAACCATGCAAAATGATCTCCTACGCAGGACTGACCAGCTTCATAACCAAAGTATCCGGGGCAAACACCATCTTCTACTACACCACACATACCGGGTACCGTTTGCTCATTGGTTCCAAGTAGAATATGACAAGTAGAGGTACCCATAATGGCAAGCATTTTACCGGGTCCGTCAATCTTTACAGCAGGCACGGTAACGTGTGCATCTACATTAGCAACTGCCACAGCGGTTCCGGGTTTCAGACCGGTTAGATCGGCAGCTAATTCACTAATCTCACCAGCTTTTGAGCCAAGAGGAGATACGGGACAGTTCAGTTTATCTTCTACTACATTTTCCAGACGGGGATCTAGAGCTTTAAAGAAAGCTTTGTCGGGATAACCGTCCTTTTTGTGCCAAATAGCCTTATAACCAGCAGTACAGGAATTTCTGGTCTGTACTCCAGTCAGCTGCCAGATTACCCAGTCAGCAGCTTCAATAAAATAATCTGCTGCAGCATAGATCTCTGGTGCTTCGTCTAAGGTCTGCCAGATCTTAGGGATTGCCCATTCGGAGGAAATTTTACCGCCATAACGGGATAGCCAGGATTGATTGGTTTCCTTAGCAATCTCATTTAACTGATTCGCTTTATCCTGAGCCGCATGATGCTTCCAAAGCTTAATATAAGCATGGGGTTCATCCTTATACTGCGGAAGGAAGCATAGAGGGGTTCCATCCTCCTTAACGGGTAGTAAGGTACAGGCAGTAAAGTCAATACCTACGCCGATAACATCCTCTGCAGAAACACCGGATTCCTTTAATACAGCCGGTACCGTGCGGGCAAGGACATCCAGGTAATCCTTGGGATGCTGTAAAGCCCAGTCCGGAGCCAGAGGCTTACCACTAGGAAGAGCTTCATCTATAACTGCATGGGGATAGTCATAAACTGCAGTTGCAAGTTCCTCACCATTTTCAACATTTACAAGAAGGGCCCGTCCGGATAATGTACCGAAATCAACACCAATAACATATTTTGCCATAATTATCTCCTTATATCATTTATATTTGTTTAGAAAAAGTTGGTTAACTAACTTAATTAAGTATATCTTACTATAGAAGGTTTCCTATGTAAACAGAAAAACATTCGTAAACCATGTGGATTTATTAAAGATTCTATCCCTTAATCGTGGATAAAATTCATCCATTCTCTGGGGTAGGCGTCCGGAGCAGGAAGGCTTTCTTTTGCCAATTCCTTCATCTTAATAAGCCAAGCCATGTTTCTGGCCAGGTTATTTAAGATGGACATTCCCTCTCCATCCTTATAAATCTCCGCTGGTGAGCCACCATAGACTACATTCCAATAGTAGGAGGGCGCAATCAGCATCTCTGATAGAAGAAAGTACTGATTAAACTGATTAAAGGCTGCTACTCCACCACTACGTCTGGGTATAACTACGGAGGTTGCTACCTTATGACGAAGTTTATCCCCGCTAGCGTAGAACAGTCGGTCTAAAAAGCTTTTCATGGTTCCGGATATTCCAGCATAATAAACTGGGCTACCAAGGATTAATCCCTCTGCATTATGAATTTTTTCTACGACCTCTTTCATAGAAGTATCGAAGAAGATACAGTGTCCATTCTCACACCGTCCGCAGGCGATGCAGTCCTTCATCTCCATATTACCGATATGAATAATCTCCGTATCGATATCTGACTTATGTAAAGCATCACATAGGGTCTTTAATGCGTGGTAGGTATTACCTCTCGCCTTAGGGCTGCCATTAATCGCAATTACCTTCATGAGATATCTCCCTTCTTTATCTATTCCGTGCCTCAGACAAAGTATACTATAAATAGGAAATAAATTAAATACTTGAATCATAAAAATGATCGTATTTATCAATATAATCATAGTATTTTACAGTAGCTTTGGAGTTATTATAGAAGAAAGAAAAGTATAATTGACGGAAGAAGGGTTTGAAACTATAATTTATAGGTAAGAGGTTAAATGAATTGAGTGTCAAAGGTCTTATAAAGATAATACACATGAATGTTGAGTAATGCAAAATAATGAAAAATATTAGTTATATGGCTTTTAACCTTAAAATCAAGATATATAATGATTAACATACTAAGTGGTTAATGATTAGAACCACTGTAAAAGGAGAAAATATGAGGCTTAGAAATATCCGGGG
>CAYMLE010000154.1:0-6085 GCA_964391115.1 uncultured Herbinix sp.
TTTCTGTTGTGAAACCAAATTTCTTAAAGAGAATGGATGCAGGAGCTGATGCACCAAAGCTCTTCATAGTAACGGTTGTTCCGTCTAAGCCAACATATTTACCCCAACCAAACTCGGATAATGCTTCAACAGCAACTCTTGCACGAACGTTCTTCGGTAGAACGCTCTCTTTGTACTCGTCAGATTGGTCTTCAAATACATCCATGGAAGGAACACTTACTACTCTTACATCAACGCCTTCCTTGGCAAGCTCTACCTGAGCATTGATACCTAATTCAACTTCAGAACCACTGGCCATGATAATTGCATCCGGTACCTGCTTCTTAGAATCAGATATAACATAACCACCCTTTAAGGCATCCTTAGAGGAACCTGCTAATTGAGGAAGATTCTGACGGGACAGTACCAAGGCTGTAGGAGTCTTAGTAGAGGTAATTGCATAATACCATGCTGCAATTGTCTCAGTCGCATCTGCTGGGCGATATACTGTAAAGTTAGGCATTGCACGAAGCATAGCCAACTGTTCAATAGGCTCATGAGTCGGTCCATCTTCACCTACACCGATACTATCATGGGTAAGTACATAAGTTAAAGGAAGTCCCATTAATGCAGATAATCTAGCCATCGGCTTTACATAATCACTAAACACGAAGAAGGTTGATACATATGCTCTTAATCCGCCATGTACCGCTAGTCCGTTACCAATACCTGCCATTGCCAGCTCTCTAACACCAAAGTGAAGATTACGGCCAGAATAATCCGCTTTCGAAAAATCACCCATATCATTCATATAAGTTTTAGTGGAAGGTGATAAGTCTGCAGATCCTCCGAAAAAGTTTGGAAGAATATTTTTAATCCGGTTGATAACCATTCCTGAAAGATTTCTGGTTGCCTCTGGTTTATCTGCATAAGCCCAGAACTCATCATTATTAATTAAATCCTTAGCTAAATTCTCATCATGATATTGATTCCATAATTCCTTCATTTCAGGGAATGCTTTACTATAATCAGCAAAGAGCTTGTTCCACTGCTCTTCCTCATTTGCTAAATTCTTAGCAAATGCATTGTAATTCTCGTAGATTTCTTCTGGAACTTCAAAAGCAGTTTCTGACATCCAACCAAGCTTTTCTCTTAAGGATTTGATATTATCTACTCCAAGAGGTTCGCCATGGGCACTAGCCATACCTTCTTTTGCACTACCGAAACCAATCTTTGTCTTAACTGTAATCATACTTGGTCTGGTTAAATCTGCTTTCGCAGCCTCAATTGCAGCACCAATTTCTTCAAGGTTGTTACCATCCTCTACCACTAAAGTCTGGAAGCCAAATGCTTCAAAGCGCTTCTTAACATCCTCTGTAAATGCAATATCTGTGCTACCTTCGATAGAAATTTTGTTGGAATCATATAATACAATCAATTTTCCTAAACCTAAAGTTCCTGCTAAGGACATTGCTTCTGATGTAATGCCCTCCATCATACATCCATCACCACCTAATACAAAGGTATAGTGATCAACGATTGGAAAATTGTCTTTATTAAACTTTGCACCCAAATGAGCTTCTGCCATAGCCATACCAACAGCATTAGCCATTCCTGCTCCTAAGGGACCAGTAGTAGATTCTACACCTACAGTGTGACCATACTCGGGATGTCCAGGAGTAAGTGAACCATCCTGACGGAATTGGGAAAGATCCTCTGAAGTCAAGCCATATCCGAACAAATGTAACAGTGAATATAACAACATGGAGCCATGTCCACCGGAGAGGACAAATCTGTCCCTGTTCGCCCACTTGGGATTCGTAGGATTATGTTTCATATGTTTTGCCCATAATTCATAAGCCATAGCCGCTGCTCCCAGTGGAAGTCCTGGATGACCTGAATTTGCTGCCTGTACACCATCGGCGGACAGTACTCGAATTGCATTTACGGACATTGTATCAATATTGCTCATTATTGTTCCTCCTTAAATATATTAATTTGTTAATTATTATACTATCTGTCTCCAAATACCGCTCAGTAATCCTACTTATTATTATCGATTTCTATCTTTACTATCATACAAATCCACAGCTTTCGATAATATCGATAATATTTTATCGAAATATCATTACATAGAGCAGTAATTCTTGCATCGATTTCCAATAAACTTATTGTTACGCATATACTACTAAATATACAATAAAAAGGTTGTCAACGCAATCGTTAAATTTCACACACATATCAATATATATGGAAATTCTTTGTACACTTTACAACGTTTCTTTAGGTTTGATTACGATAGGACTGCAAACCACTCAAATACCTAGACTCAAACTGATCAACAGACATTGGCTTCGCATAATAATAGCCCTGAATTATATCGCAACCTACCGAACATAAGAACTCTACCTGTTCCCTAGTTTCAATACACTCGGCTACTACTTTCATATGAAGGTCCTTTGCCATGGAGATCGTATTACGAATAACGGTATAGCCTCTCTCCACTTCTTCGGTAATGCGAAATAGCTCTCCATCCAACTTAACTATATCAAGCGGAATATCTTTCAAGGAATTCAAGGATGAATAACCTGCACCAAAATCATCCATAGATACTAGAAATCCATATTCTCTTAGTAATATTACGGTGTTTATCAACATTTGTTTATTTTGCAGGAAGGCACTTTCAGATAATTCAAGCTCGATCAGTTCATGAGGAACCTGATATTCATCAACAGCATCTCGGATCGCCTCTGCCAGATGAGCATTTGCAAAATGTAATCGAGAGATATTAACGGAGACAGGCATGGGTATATAGCCCTTGTCGAGCCAATCTCGCTGTATTTGACAAACCTTTCTAAGCATATACATATCCAGTTGAATTATAAATCCATTCTTTTCAAATAGAGGAATAAAGAAGGCTGGTAAAATCAAATTATCTGTTCCAGAGTTCCATCGAACCAATGCCTCTGCACCAATAATTTTTTCTCTTTGTACCGCATATTTTGGTTGAAGATATACCATGAATTCTTCCTTTTGTAATGCATCATACATATTCTTTTCAATATGCTCTTCTTCTAATAGCTTCTTTCTTGAGTTGTCATCAAAGTAGGCTATGATATCTTCATTGCTTCCTTTGATACTGTGCTTGGCAATACAAGCAAAATCACCCATTCGGTCTATGGAATCCTGTTTTTCCGTTATAAAATAAACACCAAAGTAGAATTTTACGGCTTTTATATATTTTAACTGATGTAGATACTCATTCAAATCATTAATGCGGTCTGAAAGCTCTTGTTTCGTTTGGAAATTAAGTAAAATATAGTACTGATCGGCAGAATACCTCGTATAAGGTTCACCTATATTAACCCATTTCTTAATGACATGATAGATGTCTCTTAATACTTCATCTCCCTTTTGATGTCCAAAGGAATCATTAATTAATTTAAATCGATTAATATCAAAATTGACAAGAGCATGATTTTTTCGACTAGACTGACGACTATTCAATATCTTATTTGCATCATTTCGGAACTTATACCAGTTACCACCACCAGTAACCGGGTCCAAATAAATCATTTGCGTAAGTTTTTTATTGGAACGTCTTTGATTAAATGCTAGTCCTATAAATAGCAGAACCATAAAGGATAATATTAATATAAGTAAGTGATTTGTTATCATAACGATACTCATGGTGAGTGAATCAAGAACATAAGATCTTCCTACTAGTACCGACCAGTTGTTCAACCCCAAGGGTTTTTCATACCAGACTGTCATATGCTTCTTTGTATAGCTTAGTAATAGGTAATCTTTTAAATGAAAGATCTTCCTTGGTTCTAAATCGTTACCACTAGGATTACTAATTGCTGATATCTCTGAGTAGTTAAACTCCTTTAATTTATCATCATTAAAATGGAATAACAGATTCTTATTAGCATCCATCATATAGATTACTGCACTATCCTTATGTAATTGTTCCAGACTCAGGCTACTAATATTAGTCATAGCTGCAGATTGTATAGCAATTAGCATTCCTAGTTGATTATCCTTATGATAGATTGGTACATTATAGATTAAAACCGGTTCGGTATTATCCTTCCATTCCTTACGACTCATAATGGATGATTTACCTTCTTTTACACTTAGTAAAAAATCTTCCTTACTAAAATCCACCGCCAACCCTTCGGTGTCATAACCAATTCCATCTAAATTAGCAATCGCCATGTCTATGTATTGGCTACTTTCCGTTATCATCGGTAGTATATCCAACATTTTTGCTTTATCTAATTCTCCCTGTTCTCCTAACAAGAGGGCTGTTACCTGCAGTGCCTTGCAGTTATCCTCAATCCCCTTTTTAAGGATGTCGGTGGTCTTCTCAGATACAACTTCATACTCCTGTATTTTATCCAAATAAGTATCTTGTACCATACGATTCATAAAATACATCCCAAATATTAGTGCCAACATCGTTCCAACCGCAACACTAATAAGTAAAGGAATGTTTATATTCTTTGGTATTGTTAGCTTCATGTGCTCCTCCTGCAAGTAGCCTTATCTTCTGCGTATTTTAACACTATACTGTCGTAAGAACCTGTTGAACTCGTTCTAGCTGTTTTCTTACCTCTAGTTTTTGAGGACATTTTTTTTCACAGAAGCCACAATTACTGCAGTCTTGAATTGTCTTTCCACCTTCATCAAGATATTTTTTCATTTCATTTTTAGCATGATCTGTTAAACCATATACATTATGATAAGTAAACATATTAAAAATCTTTGGAATTTGAATCGATCTGGGGCAGGGCTGGCAGTATTCACATCCAGTACAATATAAATCACTAAATTTCTTTAGCTGATCAACCGCTTCCCCTAGCTGTCTCCATTCATCCGTATTAAGAGGCTTTCCTTCACCAGCTATTGTTAAATTTTTCTCAACCATGTCCATGGTTTGCATGCCTGATAACGCACAACTAACACCTGGATTACCCAAAACAAATTTAAACGCTAATTCATAGGTTGCCATGGAGGGTTTTCCTGTTAGCTTTGAATAAAGATCTGTTGGTGCTGCAAGTCTTCCACCACCGACCGGTCCCATGATTACAACACCTAAGCCTTTTGAAGCAGCATAGGATATCATCTCCTCATTACTTCGATCTAGAAGATTATATTGTACTAGCATGGTCTCCATAACCTCTGCGGTATCAATAATATATTTAATATGTTCTGCTTTATCATGAAACGAAAAGGAAATATGTCTAATCAGACCTTCTTCTTTTGCTTTCATTGCTTCCTTAATCAAGTTCAGGCCCATAATTTTTTCATCAAAACTACCTTTATTAATCCCCCAAAAATGATAGAAATCTATATAATCTGTATCCATCTTTTTTAAACTTTTTTCTAAAGCTCTACGATAATCATCGGCCTTCTTTACTTCCTCCAACGGAATCTTCGTAGACAGCATTACGTTATCTCTTATATCCTTCATAGCCTTACCCACAGTTGCTTCACTGTTTTTATGTAAATAATAGGGCGCGGTATCAAAATAATTTACACCATTTTCATAGGCATGATGTAGCATAGGTATTGCTTTATCTTCATCAATAAACCATTGTCCATCCTTCTCATACTCCGGAAGTCTCATACATCCAAACCCTAAGGAGGAGATCTCTTTTCCCGTTGATCCAAACTTTCTGTATATCATGTTGTTTTCTTCCTTTCAAGTTTCAATCGTGCTTATTATCATTCTATTGAAATAGAGAAAGCCAATTCTCCTCTATTATACATGAAATCATCTCATCCTACCATGTTTTTATCTAGTTTATTTTACTTTTGGATGATTTTATAGCTTATAAGAAACTAAATTTATCTATATCTGTTTTTGTTAAGTAAAATACTGCACATATTTTTGTATAAAAAAAAACCATAGGCTTCTACAAGTTCCTATGGCAAATACTAATGAGACATCGGGGATTCGAACCCCGGACAGCTTGATTAAAAGTCAAGTGCTCTACCAACTGAGCTAATATCCCATATGCTTTAACTTTTGTTAAAGCAAAGTGCCCAGAGCCGGAATTGAACCAGCGACACGAGGATTTTCAGTCCTCTGCTCTAC
>CAYMLE010000155.1:0-5964 GCA_964391115.1 uncultured Herbinix sp.
ATAGGAGGCTCTATAAAGCCTGTAACCATGGCATATGTGTGGTTTACGGGATTTTAGGGCCTCTTTGATTTCCGAGAAGGCAAAGTGACAGTGCTCTCAGCTTGCTTAGAAGCACTTGAACGCGCGCATATCTGAGTTGTCTAAAACCCAAATGAATCGAGATGGTCATCCCCATGCTGAGTTATAAAAAGGTTAGATGATATCAAAAGCAAAGTGGTTATAACATCCGAAAGTATAAACAAATAATAATATTAATTTTTTGAAGAAAATTACTAAATCTAGACAGTAAATTGCAACTATTAACAAAATAAAGAAAATAAAATAAAATAAAATAAAATATCCAAATATAGGAGGGAAACAGAAAAACATTCTATATCTCTATATATAGACACAGATTTTCCTCTATAATAAACAGGAAAGCAAAGGAGAAGGAGTTAATGAAAGTGCAAAAACGTATCATGAAAAGTATCATGTCAATGATGCTTATCGTATCAATGATGTTATCGCCTTATGCAATTGGACAAGCAAAGGTAAGTAAATTTGATAAAGTATCATCGCCTAATTTAACGAAAAACATATCGGAAAATCCATTGGAAAATAATATAGGGGTTGTTTCAGGTGGGGCAATCGATATAATAAAAAGTGTAACCGGTGGAGCTATTAACCTCGTGAGTAAGGATGATTATGAGGTGGCCTTCAAAATAACCAGTCAGTGGGAGGGGGCATTTAATGCTGATATAATAATTAAAAATATCAGCGATAAGAACATTGATAATTGGTCTATCAGTTTTACAATGCCACATAGTATCACCAATATATGGAACGGGGTTATACATACTAAGGATAATGGTGGCTATATTATTCACAATGCAGGTAGCAATCAGGATATTCCTGCAGGACAAAGCGTACGTTTTGGATTCACAGCGAAGGCAGAGGGAGAAATCGTATTACCGAAGGATTATGAACTTTTATGTTATGAAGAAACTGTACCGGAAATTGCTTATGAGATCAGTTTTAAGGTTACTAGTGATTGGGTTAGTGCTTTTAATGGTGAAATACAAATTAAAAATATTTCTGATGTAACGATTGAAGACTGGAAGCTAGAGTTTGATTTTGATCGCGAAATCGAACGTTTCTGGACTGCAGACATCCTAAGTGTTAACTCGAATCATTATTGCATTAAGAATAAAGGATATAATGCTAATATTAAGCCTGGAGAAACTCTATCCCTTGGTTTCGTTGGAAACCCGGGGAATGTTACTACAGAACCGACGAATTATAAGCTCAATAATGTGGTTATTAAAAAGCAACCTAAAATACTCAACGCTTTTAGTGAATATGGAATTAATTTTTTGCAATGGACATATGAAGGGACTTATAATCAATATACGATTTACAAAGCTACGAAGGGAACAGAGCTTTCAACTGTTGCAACAATAACAAATGCGAATTATTACATTGATGGTGATGTCATTCCCGGAACGACTTATGATTACCATATAGTTGCTTTCGATAAAATAAGTGGTGAAAGGTTAGTCAGTAACACGGTATCCTTACTAACCACCGAAGAAGATTCAGGAGACATTGAAGTGCCGGAAGACAGAGTACAGGCTTTGTTAGAGCTTGGCAGATTATGATGAATTGGATATTATTTATGCAGATAATGACTGGGCTGAAAATGTAACTCAGGATATAATTTTATCAAGTGCTGGATATAATGGAAGCTCAATTACATGGTCCACAAACAATGAGAATAGTATTACTGCTAATGGGATTATAACGAGAAACCCATCGGGTGATTGTGAGGCTACATTAACTGCGACACTACAACATAGTGGTTATATGCTAGAAAAAGAATTTCATCTCATTGTAATTAGAGCCAGTCAACCGGTTAGTGAGATTAAAGATATGACTTGGGATGATATTAAGGAGCTGAATGGAAATGAACTGCCTCCTTTACGTTTTTATGAAAATGGAGAACTAAATAGAATTAATGGTAAATATACCGATATGCTGGTATATACGGCTGAGGATGCAAAAACCAGTATTGAGTCTATAAAGAGCATAATTGGTATTAATGATGTGGGTTCTGAGTTAATGTTGTACAGAAGTTCTACCGATAATATAGAAAGAATCTTCTATTTCAATCAATATTATAAGGGGATCCCCATATTAGGAGCAAGCATTACTGTAATTGCTGACAGAGCAGGTAACACTAGTTGTTTAAACAGTTCTTATATGCAAGACTTATCAATCGTAACAGAACCAAGCATAGATAATAACTCCTTGATTAATATTGCATTAGATAAGTTGAGTGCAGATCAAATTCAGAATACAAGACTTGTATTGTTCAGGGAAGATGATGAAAGCGATAAGATTACGTTATGTTGGGAGATTATTACCAAGGGTGAATTATCTTATAAGGCTTATCTTGATGCTAATACAGGTGATGTAATTTATAAAGAGGATTTAGCATATAGTGTCGCTGCTACTGGTACTGATATCTTTGGCAATACTCGAAATTTTACTGTCAAAACAACGGGAATTTTAAAATGGAAAAAGTATTATCTTCAAGATACAAAACGAAAGCTAAGTTTATGTGATGGAACTGGAACAGATGCTAAAGACTATGTGATCATGAACAATAGTGATAATGTATGGAATGATCCCGTTGCTGTGACAGCTTATAGCCACGCTATTAAAACCTATGATTTTTTTCTAATTTAGGTTGGAAGGGGTATGATAGCAAGAACAGTCCGATGAAAATTGTAGTACACTATCAGAAAGAAACTACACCTGGGACTTGGGTTGATGTTAGTAATGCATATGGTGGCGGATCTGTTCTGGAATTTGGTGATGGAGATGGTACTACAACCAGATCATACGCATCGGATATTGATACGGTAGCTCATGAATTCGCTCATAGTGTTACTGGGGTCAAATTAAGTGGAATTCGCTATTCTAATATGTCAGGTGCAATAAATGAAGGATATAGCGATATATTTGGAGAGCTTATAGATTATAAAAAAGACTGGATACATGGTGTAGATAACAGAATATCTGGAAGTCCTTCAAGAAATTTGATTGATCCAACGATATTAAGTAAGCCAAAGTTGACGTTCGGATCTTATTACAAGAGAATTTGTCCTGATGATAATCATAGTACTCATTCTGGCTGTAATGATAATGGATATGTACATACCAATTGTACAATCATATCCCATGCTGCATACTTAATGAATCAAAAAGGAATAACTATTGATGAACTGGCATCGTTATGGTATAAATCCTATGATTATTATTATGGTAAGGTAAGCCCGGATTTTTACGATTGTAGGGATGCTGTCTTAGAGGCAACCGATAAGCTAGGATTTTCAATTGATAAGAAAAAAGCAATTATAGAAGCCTTTGATGAAGTTAATATATCAAGAAATGATATTACAATAACCGTATTGGATGCTACGAATAATACAGTAGTTGCTGGCCAAACGGTATCTTTAGTATCATCAGATAAAAAGCAATGTAAGTTGACGGGCTCTTGCTGCAACTCAAGCGCCTGTAGATATGTTAATTGTGATCCAGATACCTGCAGGCATTTTTGTGAATCGAGTTGTAGTACCCCATGTACAATAGCGCAAAATAAGTGTTGCAACGAATCTACTTCTATATCAAGGATGCGTGCTACAGACAATAGTGGGATGGTGGAATATGATGATGTGGTGAAGGGATATCATAGAGTTCGAATTCGGAGAGATCAATATGAATACTTTAATGAAGTCATCTACATAGATGACTATAATAAGAATATCACTGTTATGTTGGAAACTCCTTATGAAAATAGCATTTCTGGTAAAATAGCTATTGCTGATGAAGATACGAATATTGCGAATAACCTACCATTAGGTTATGCTAATATAACACTGACAAAAAAAACCGGAATGATTGTTTTGACAAAGAGTACCTATACGGATGCAAATGGTATGTATTCCTTTAACGATATTCCAGCAGGTGAATATGAACTTACAGTATCTAAATATGGATATATTAAAGTGATTCAAACAATTGTGATAGAAAGGGGTCAAAACCAATATTATAATCTTGTTATAGAATCCATTTCTGATGAGTATAAAGGACTTGGCTTTGCTGGTGGAACTATAATAGATGCCTTTACCGGTGATGGTGTTTCTGACTTAACACTACAGATATTTAAAGGAATTCATATCATACCTGGAGTTGGAATTCCTTCTGGTACTTTAGTAGAGACATTAGAAACCGGAACAAATGGTATATATCATACATCAGCACTAGATGCTGGAAACTATACTGTCGTTGTAACAGATAACAGAGAGGGAGTTGAAACTACACTACGTTATTACAAGTCCATGTTTGTTATCAAGACACTGGGGAATACTGACATTCTATCGCAAAATGGATCGGTCTCTCGTGGATTAGAAAACAATCAATTGAGAATTGTATTGACCTGGGGCTCGACTCCAAGAGATTTGGATTCACATCTATCAATTGCTCTTAATAATGGTTCTAATGGATATGTATATTATGCTAATAAGTCTTATAGAATTAATTCAACCGAGGTTGCTAATTTAGATCTGGATGATACCTCAAGCTATGGTCCGGAAACCACAACAATCTATACGGAAATTGATGGCATTTTTACTTTCCGGGTTCATGATTATACAAATGGCGGAAGTAGCAGTAGCCAGGCGCTTGCAAATTCAGGAGCAATTGTAAGTGTATATTCTGGATATTTAACCGTACCCATTCGTATTTATTATGTGCCTACAGGGCAAGGAGTTAATTGGAACGTATTTTCCTATGATTCTAAAACAGGTAAAATTACAACCATAAATACTCTGAATTAAATTATTACTATATATTAAAAATGATATCCTATTAACAATAAGTGGTGATTATTATAATATATTTGTAATAATCACCACGTTAAACCTAAGGTGTTGAGAGGTGTTATTAATGAGAAAAAAAGCTTTTGTATTATTGGTTTTTACAGTGGTACCTTTATTGTTTATGGCTTGTACATCTAAAAAAGAAGAAAAGTTGGATAAGATAATGAAGGAGACACAAGCTGAGGGGAAACCAGCAGAATTAGTAACAAGTTATGATAATTCTGACCAGATCACCTATTATAGGCTAATTATATATAATGGTGATAAGAAAGAAAAGAGCTATGGTTTTAATAAGCAAAAGAAATTAGGGTCTTATACCACTTTTGAATATGATGACCAGGGTAATATAACTAAAGAATATAAATATTCTCCTCCAGATGAGCTTCTAAGCACAAGATATAACAAATATGATGAACAGAACAGATTGGCAGAGTTTTTTGATGAGGATGCGGATATTCAAGAATATACTTATACATCAGTATGTGAATATGATATTAATAATAATTTAATTAAAACAGTAGAATACCAGGAACCATGGGTAGACACCAATCTATATGGTTATAGCGAGTATGAATATGAGGATAATCAATTAATGGCTGTAAAGATATATGGATATGATTTTGAAGAAAAAAAATTTCTAAAATGGTATTATGAGAATGTATATGATGATGAAGGGAGAGTAATCAAAATATGTTTTTATAATGATAAAGACGAGCTAACAGGTTATAATTTAATTGAATACAAAGAATCTTAGTTGGACAGTAGGGACGGGGTTACTGTCACTAAATTATTTAGCATGATTTTAAAATGACTTTATAGGAGGCTCTAAAAGCCTGTAATTATCGCATATCTGCGGTTTACAAGATTTTAGGGCCTCTTTGATTTTGGGCTCTATGTCAATAGTTGGGGTAGGATTCTCTGAAACTTGTTACACAAAAATTGCTTTCTAACACGGATGGGGTGTTGGGTGCGGCTACACGTTTGGAAAGACGGTAGTGTGGGGGGACAGTAGGGACGGGGTTTCTGACCCATAGTGCTAATT
>CAYMLE010000156.1:0-5932 GCA_964391115.1 uncultured Herbinix sp.
TCATTTTTTTAAATGCACTTTTACTATTAATAATAGGAAGGAACTGATTTATTATGAGAATTATGGATGGTATTAACTAAAAGGTGGATTATCAAGACGATTCCTTCATCCTTCTTCATATAAACCGTGAAGTAGCTAATTTTGCTACTCATTGGCATACAGCGATCGAGCTAATAATGCCTGTCACTAATATTTATACCATTGTGATAGGAAAAATTACTTATGTTTTAAAAGAAGGGGATATTTTAATCATCCCTCCTGGTGAGCTTCATGAGCTCATTGCTCCAAAGGATGGAATTCGTCAGATTCTATTGTTTGATTACTCCTTGATCAGCAACCTCAAAGGCTTTACTAATATTCTGCCGGTTTTGAACCAGCCCCGGTTAATTAACTCAGCAACCGCACCAGAGCTACTCCCGCAGCTTCAGACACTTTTTAAAGAGATTGCTAATGAGTATACCAGCCACAGCAATTTAAGAGAGCCGGCAATCTATGCACTAATTATTCAGATGTTCGTTTCTCTAGGGCGCAAATATATGAGCACGGAACGTTTATTCCCGGATGTTAAGGTGAATAAACAAAGGGAGTATATAGAAAAATTTAATATAATCTTTGATTATATTAACAGCAATTATTATGAGGACATATCTTTAGATACGATTGCTAGTGTTGCAGGGTTTAGTAAGTATCATTTTTCACGATTGTTTCGGCAATTCACCCATATGTCCTTTTACGATTACCTAAATCAAAGAAGGGTAAAAGAAGCAGAAAAGCTTCTTCTTAATCCGACCCTGTCTATTACAGAGATTGCTCTTCGCTCCGGATTCTCTAGTATCTCAACCTTTAACCGGGTATTCAAAAGCTTTAAGAACTGTACTCCAACGGAGTTTAAAAATCTTTATCGATATCGGAATAAGTCTCTTAAGGAATTGACCTAAATTTTACTGTATTATAATCTTCATTATCCATTTATGTATATCAAAGTTTGTCATATTGTGCTATAATACATACTATTAGCAAATATAATATACTAGAATTCACGGGTGATTACGAAACTTCTATAATGCAATGCAAACATTGTATGAGCAACAAATACTGTTCCTGAACGGATGTTAAACGGAATGAGCGTGTGTAACAGTGCTTGTTGTTCGTACAGCTTCACAAGCGTTAATGCTTCGTAATCACCTAACAAGAATACACAAACGAAAGGATAACTAGGACAATGAAGGAACAACCAAAGAAAAATCCATTCCAATCCCTTCTGACTGGGGTTAAAAGAAAACAAACTGCCAGCGAGTATTCAGGAAATGGAGAGGTCAAATCAAAAAAACAAAGCCTTACAAAAATCGTGTCCGATCGAACCGGGCTAGCCTCTATCAAAGTACGAATGATGATTTCTATGTTGATTTCGGTTTGTTTGATTGTACTTTTAGGATTGGTATCCTATCAACAAGCCTCTCGTGCTTTAGTAGAGAAGACGGAAGCTTCTAACAGGAACAATGTAGAAGCTGTAAGTAGTTATATTTCCCTTGTATATGACAACATTGAACAGAAGTCCCTGGAGATCATAACCATGACCGAGGTAATGGAACATTATCTGGTTGTCAGCCAAGATCCCGAGGAGGAGGAAGTCGAAGACCCAGAGGATACTGCGCGAAACAATGCTATTACCAAGAAACTACAGAATACTACAATCACTAGCGATATAATAAGTGATATTCATCTTTTGGGATTTGGTAAAGTCAGCAACTCAACCCTAGTCACTATGAATAAGACCACCTTTGAGAAGTTTGTTTCAGAAGGCCAGGGTAAGGAATGGTATGACGCTCCTGCACTCTTTGGATGGGCAAGCTATCATGAATACATCGACCAGCTTGCTATTGAACAAACATCTTCCGTCAACAAGGTAACACCGGAATATGCCACCACTTTTTTCCGTAAGTCACCAACAAAAAATCTAATTATTTTAGTTGATCTAAAACCTTCTGTTATTAGTGATTCTTTAGAACAGCTTAATTTCGGAAAAGGTAGTTGGTCTGCCTTTATCGCCCCCGGCGGAAGACAAATGCTTTTTGAGGGCCATGAAATCTCCGAGACAAGCGAGGATATTGATGCCAAGGCTACCTTAACACCAGAACCAACTACAGCCGAAGTGGAAGAAGTAGAAGAGGAAGTTACCGTTCCAGCTACCGATGTTATAACTGAGTCCGAGATGATATTCACAGAGTTTGACTTTTATAATGATGCTATGGCCTCTGAAGCAGCCTCCGGTTATAGTTACGAAAACTACGATGGAGCAGAATATCTATTTACCTGGGCAAAGATCGGTAACTCAGGCGCCCTTCTCGCCAATCTGACTCCCAAGGACGTTATTCTGTCTGAGGTTGAAGGGATTCGGAATGTATCTATGATTATTATATTATTAGCAGTTGTAATATCTGCTTTTGTAAGCTTCATGATCTCCAACCATATTGGAAACTCTATTAAGAAAGTCAATTCCAGTCTTAAGGAGGCTGCCTCCGGTGACCTTACCGTCACCTTTGATGTTAATTCAAAGGATGAATTCGGTATCTTAGCAAGAGGTCTTGCCAATATGATTGAAGGAGTTCGAAGGTTGGTGAAAGAAGTGGATGATGTTTCTGGCACAGTTACTAATTCCGCTTCAGACTTATCTAACAACTCCATGATACTAGTATCCTCAACTAAGGATATCTCCTTAGCCATTGATGAGATTGCCGGTGGTGTTGTACAACAAGCTTCTGATACAGAACAGTGTTTGATCCAAATGTCTAAGCTTGCAGATCGCATTAATGATGTTTATGATAGCACTCATAAGATTGAAGAGATCGCCGACTATACAAAAAGCACGGTTCAACAAGGACTGGTCACTGTCAGCGAGTTAAACAATAAATCTAAGGCTACAACTACGATTACTAAAACAGTCATCCAATCCATCGAGGAGCTGGATCACAAATCTCGATCCATCGGAAGCATTGTTAATGTAATTAACGACATTGCCTCTCAGACAAATCTTCTTTCCCTGAATGCTTCTATCGAAGCAGCCAGAGCCGGCGATGCTGGTAGAGGCTTTGCAGTAGTAGCAGAGGAAATCCGTAAGCTAGCCGACCAGTCCATGGGAGCTGCCAAGGAGATTGCACGAATTATCGATGATATACAGTCTAAGAGTGAAGAGACTAGTGAATCTGCTAAACTGGCCGAAGAAAATGTCTACTCCCAGGCAGAGGTATTAGGAAATACAATTAGTGCCTTTGAAAAAATTAATTCTCAGGTGGAACATCTGGTTAATAACCTAGATACAATTTCTGTAGGTATTCAGGGTATTGAAAGTGCCAAGGCAGACACTTTGGATGCTATTCAGAATATTTCTGCAGTCTCTGAGGAAACCGCTTCTTCTACCGAGGAGGTAGGTGCTACCAGTGCTGAACAGCTAGAATCTGTAACCCGTTTAAGCGAGGCTGCGAATCATTTGGCTGATAATGCGAAGAAGCTGGATGGGGCTATTAGTATATTTAGAGTTTAGGTATTGTACGGCCCCGTGGTGGGGGTATTCACCCTCACACACCGGTCCGAAGACAAACCCCGGATTTGAGTGCAGACAGCGGACATTGCATGTTCGCTGTCTCACCCACAAATCTGGGGTTTGTTTTCGAAATGGTGTATTACGGGTGATTACCCCCGCCATGGAGCCGGGATATACGTTACGGTGTTGTGGTTTTACCGCCACTGATACTTTGATTTTTAAGGGGGAGGTTTGTGATGTGGCGAGTAAATCGGGAATGGTAATGAATTTTCTTTGAGTATGGACTCTTTAATAAGGAATAACAAAGATATAATGTTTTTACGAATTGGAACAGTTATAGCTTGATATGATTAGAGCGGTTCTCATGGGATTTCTTGTCCTTGAGAACCGCTCTTTATTACGCAACATATATATTGTTTTTATTTTTGTTCTTATATATTTTCTTTATATGGCGCCTACTTATGATGGTAGGATGTTTGTTGTTTTGTTGTTTTGTTGTTTTGTTGTTTTTGTTGTTTTGTTGTTTTGTTGTTTTTATATGTTTTTGTAGGTTATCCAATCGAAGTCTGCGTGGTTGGTGCTTTCTTGACCGTTACTGGAGCAGTAGATGCCCATGGTGTTTCCTACGAAGCCACCTGCAACATCGGTACTAAGAATTCTACCATCAACACCGGCTTGTACGATATGATAGCTTTTACCGTCATAGCTGAAGGCGAATCTGAGGTCTTGTTTTTCTGCTGTTATACGCAAGATGATGAAATTATCCTTTTTACTGTTATCCTCTACTTCAATTTGGGAAAGAACCTCTTCCTCTCCCTTCATGCAGCGAATGAGCTGAAGGACTCTGATACCATTTCTCAGGGTATATACCAGACGATAATTGTATTCATTGCTTTGTACAATAACTATGCCTGCTTCTTCATCCTTGGACTTTGGAAGGAATTCCATCTTCGTTTCAAAATGGAAGCTCATTCCTGTCTGGCGAATTCCGATATAGGAGGGACTGACGAGCTCTGTTATCTTCTCAGGAGCTAGTTTCATGCGCATATAGCCTTCCCGTTCCTTAAGGCTATAGTTCTCCATCTTCGGATTACGAAGGTATATAGCATGGTAAGGCAGCTTATCACCGTTAAAGTCCTCTGTTTCAGGAAGCATTACTTCTTCTGAAATTGGAAGATTAGGAACCTTTACCGTGTTCTCGATTAATCCAATGCCTTTGTTTAATACAGGCCATCCATTTTCCCAAACAACTGGTACTAAGAAGGTCTCTCTACCGAGGTTACGATAATAACCACCATAGGGACGGGACGCCAGAACCACCATGTACCACTCACCATTTTGAGTTTCTACTAGATCTCCATGACCTACATTGACAATCGGATAATCCTTACCCAGATGACGGTGGGTTATAATCGGATTACAGTTATATCCCGTAAATGCTTCTTTCAGATTGGTTCCTGAGGCAACGGTTACTGCATGAGCATGACCGGTACCGGCTTCTGCAATCAATAGATAATATCTTCCATCCTTCTTATACAGATGGGGGCCTTCCGGCCATTCTACGCCTCGAAGAGCACCATGCCAAAGTGCATAGGATTCACCTACTAGCTTCATGGTATTTAGATCCAGCTCTTGGGTCCATATTTCATTGTCACCATAGTACTTGGTGCCCTCTCTACGATCCTTTGTACCTGTGTAATAGCATTTTCCGTCATCATCAAAGAAAAGGGAGGGATCAATTCCTACAGCTCCTTCAATGTATGCGGGATTCGACCAGGGTCCAGCGGGATCCTTAGCGGTTACGATGAAGTTGCCTCCGTGACTAACATTCGTGGTAATCATATAGAAGGTTCCCTCATGATAACGCAGGGTAGGTGCAAATATTCCTCCGGAATGTGTGGCACCAGCTAAATTGAGCTGCTCCTCACGATCCAAAATATTGCCGATTTGTTTCCAGTTTACCAAATCCTTGCTATGAAAAATTGGTACCCCTGGAAAATATGCAAAAGTTGATGTAACCAGATAATAATCCTCTCCCACTCTGCAAACAGATGGGTCCGGATAGAAACCGGGCAGGATTGGATTATTTACTCTATCCGCCATTATATTTCCTCCAATATTATTTTATAGATGGTATTCTCATACTCTAACATATTTGGCACAAAATATCTAGCCTGTATATTCCTGGCTGACGGTAGCGATCGAAGATCTTTGGATCAAAAAATTTTAAAATCTTAATGATCTATTCTAAAGATATCCTATCTAAAATTCTTCTCTATATATGTATTTGCTTTCTTAACCATATCCTGATGGGCTTTCTTTACCTTATTGGTATTATGGTTACGGCTATTCTTAAAATGAAGATCCAGTACACCGTTTGCCCCATTATTC
>CAYMLE010000157.1:0-5930 GCA_964391115.1 uncultured Herbinix sp.
GTAGAAATCGAAAAGGAGATATTTATGAAAAAGAAGCCGAGAAGTTTATAAAAAAGTCTTGATTTATCTAAACCGGTAGAATTTAAAATAATTAGTAAAGAGTTTGAGACTGGATATTATCCGATAGAGATTGAAGAGTTTATCATATAAGTAAAACAACAATTAGCACAATAGGAATAATTGATTTTCTGATACAGACACATTATGTTTGTATCTTTTTTTGTTCTAAAAATAATGATATAATTGTCCAAAACACACATCTTAGTATTAATCAGTAAGATAAGGGGATATGTCATTGTCTGGAAAGGCACAAAATCTTATAATTTAGATAAAATGTACGTTATCAGAAAATATCCGTCGATAGATTTTGTACATTATGGTGAGTGTTTGCAGTATATAGTGCATTAATTTTATCTTAATATGGAGGAAGGTCGTAATATGATAAATAATGAAGTAAAGGCAATACCTACGGATTATATGCGGGCAGTTAAGAAGGAGCAACAGGGAACGATTAAGGAAATGTCTTATCCAGTAAGCAACTATATTAATCAATCCAGGCGTTTGGTGACGAATCAAAACATCAGTATCAAAGAAGCTGGAAGGGAAATCGTAAAGGAAGATGCTATTACTAAGCAGTGTAACGTCTATCTTCCTGCTGGCTATGACAATAATGATAAGGCAACCAAATATAATGTGTTATATCTTCTGCATGGAGTTGGTGGCAATCGGTTTGAGTGGTTACATGGCAGCGGTGAGCGTGATGGCAACTTTATCATATGTAATATATTTGACAATCTAATCGCGAATGGCGATATGGAACCATTGATTGTAGTGTTTCCTGATGGGAGAAGTGCATGTGACTGGACCGATATCTCATTTAATGCAGACGGAACGAACATGCTAGGCTTTTATTATTTCGACTATGAATTAAGATATGATCTGATTCCATTCATAGAGAATGAATATAATACCTTTGCAGACATAAAAGATAATTCGGCAGTTGGGAAATCTAAGAATCGATTACATAGAGCCTTAGCCGGTCTTTCCATGGGTGGAATGCAATCCTTAAACCTAGGTTTAGGAGGTTATCGTTGCGATGGGACAACCTTTACCAACACCGTAAGTAACTGGAAGAACGGACTAGCTCCGACGGTACCTGCAGCAGGTATGCTTGACCTATTCGCTTATGTTGGTGCCTTTTCCAATGCTCCCACCTCCAGTGATGGAAGTCTTTTAGGGGCTAGTATAGCCAACAGCGATAATAAGCTTCATTTATTATATCTATCCTGTGGGGATGGTGACGAGATAGCACATGGGGAAGGCTATGAAAGATCTGTAGATGGACTTGTTGAGGTGGCAAAAACTAATTTAGGTGACTATTATCGAGTAATCATCAAGGATGGAGCTCATGATTTTAATGTATGGAACAATGGGGCCTATAATTTTGCTCGTTTGGTTTTCAAAGATTTAGAGGTGTACTCGAAGTCCTGTGAAGTTAATATGACACTAGATTTTTTATAAAAATAATTAGAGTGTCATAGGTTACTAATACATTATAGCAATTAAAGTGTATTTATGACATTATAATCATAAACATGTAGTGAAAATGAGAAGCATATTGAAGAAGGGGAAATCATATGAAAAAAGCAAAACTTAAAGTAGACAGGGATTTTACAATCGCTCCAGTGGACAAACGAATCTTTAGTGCATTTATTGAACCAATCCGTACTACCGTGTATGGAAGTATCTATAATCCAAATCATCCCACAGCGGATGAGCAAGGCTTTCGTAAGGATGTTCTGGAGCTGATGCGCGGATTGAATTCATCAGCAATTCGCTATCCCGGTGGTAATTTTGTTTCGGGATATCACTGGATGGATGGGATTGGTCCCAAAGAAAATCGTCCCGCACGATTTGATAAGGCATGGAAAAGCATTGAGACGAATCAGATGGGGATTGATGAGTATACCGATTGGGTGAAGAAAGTTGGAGCAGAGCCCATGTTAGCAGTCAACCTTGGTACGGGTACACCAGAAGAAGCTTCCTATGAAATTGAATATACCAACATGGACGGCGGAACCTATTTCAGCGATCTTCGTAAGAAAAACGGCTATGAGAAGCCCCATGGAATTAAAATGTGGTGCTTAGGCAATGAAATGGACGGCACATGGCAAATGGGCGAAAAGACTGCAGAAGAATATGGACGGATTGCTTATGAAGCAGCAAAGCAAATGCGTTGTGTTGATCCGGAGATTGAATTAGTGGCATGCGGTAGCTGTGCCAATGATAAGAGCCATCCTTCTTATCCTGAGTGGGATCGGATTGTTTTAGAACATTGCTATGACAAGGTGGATTACCTTGCGTTACATCGCTATTACAGCTATGATCCAGAAACTGTTAAAGGAACTGTATTCCCGGCACAGTTTACTCCGGAGGATCTGCCTTGCATACCGAATGATTTAACGAAGTTTATCGATACGGTTTGTGCAGCCGCTGACTATGTAAAGGGTATGAAATACTCTGATAAGACAATTAACATTTGCTTTGATGAGTGGGGTGTGATGTCTAGTCAAACGGCTAAGGTAGAAGGCTTGGAATGGACGGAACGTAATATTCCTGAGAAGGGCAAACGGGCGGAAGGAACAAACCTAATCGATGCCGTTCTCTTTGGAAGTCTTCTTATTGCATTTATTAATAAATGTGACCGTGTTAAAATCACCTGTCAGTCGATTATCATTGGAAGTATGATAGGGGTAGATCCAGATGGTGGTTCGTTTAGACAGTCCACCTACTATCCGTTCCAACAGGCAGCAACCTATGGGAAGGGAGTTGCTCTTCGTCCTGCGCTGGAAAGCCCGCTGAAACAAACCGATGGTTATGGAGAACAGCCATTTATTCAGACGGCAAGTGTCTACGATGAAGAAAATGGTATCGTAACGGTATTTGCGGTCAACCTAAGTCCTCGTGAAAATGTTGAACTGGATTGCGCGCTTCAATTTGATCAGGCTGAACTGTTTGAACATATTCAGATGCATGATGATCAGCCCCTAGCTATGAACACCCACAAGAATCCTAACCGGGTAGTTCCTAAGGAAGTAGTGATTTCAGATAAGATTATATTACCAGCATTAAGTTGGAATGTTTTGCGTTTCCGAGTGAAATAAATACAATCTATATGCTATATACGTTGATTGAAGTTTTCTTGTTTTATAATGCTTCCATGAAGAACGCATCAAGGATACCTATGTTAACAGTTTTATAAAATATATTTATTGGGAGTAAATGAAATGGAATATTATGTTGAGATGAAATTAAGAGGTGACGATCATAACGGTGGTTTCTCGAATGGGTTAACTTTGTGTGGTAGTAGATCAACGGCTGAGCTAATTAAGGTTCTAGAAGATAACGATGCGATTTCATATAAAAACACTAAGAATCACTATATTACACTGAACATGAAACAAAGAGAGGAAACCATAGAGGTATCCACTACCTTTGAAAATCGAGATGATGAGGTTGCTACTTTAGAGATGCTATCTTCCATTTCGATTAAGGGGATTAAGGCTGACAAAATTCATAGATTACAATCCTTTTGGAGTGCTGAGGGAAAACTTAGGACGGAAACGATAGAGGAATTGCATCTAGAACCCTCTTGGAACCGATGTGGGATGCGTGTTGAAAAGTTTGGTAATTTGGGTTCTATGCCGGTTCGAAAATATTTTCCCTTTATTGTTCTTGAAGACAGTGAAACCAGTGAATTCACAGCAATTCAATTATATACCCCTTCCTCATGGCAGATAGAGCTTTTATGTAGGGAAGATGATACCCTATCCATCGTCGCTGGAATTGCAGATCGAGATTTTGGTCACTGGTTTAAGCATATTGCAAAAGGTGAAACCTTTACTACACCTAGGGCAATCCTTGCGAAAGGCCATTCCTTGTATGACGTCTGTGATAAGTTAGTAAAATCTCAAAAGCCGAATATATCTCCTGTCGACGACGATATGGGAATTGCATTTAATGAATATTGTACTACTTGGGGTAACCCAAGCTATGAAAACATCAAGAAAATAGCCGAGAAATTACAAAACAAAGGAATTAAATATTTGGTTATTGATTCAGGCTGGTATGGTAAAAATGATGGCTGGTGGGCAAGTATTGGAGATTGGGATGTGAATTTTGATAAGTTCCCCGGTGGTCTAAAGAATGCCGCTGATTATATTAAGCACTGTGGTATGATACCAGGTCTTTGGTTTGAATTTGAATCCGTCGGAAAGCAATCAAAACACTACAACAATACGGACCATCTCTTGAAAAAAGATGGTACGGTACTAACGGTAGGAGACAAACGCTTTTGGGATATGGCTGACCCTTGGGTAGTGGATTATTTGAGTGAAGCAGTAATTCATAGGTTAAAGGAATGTGGCTTCGGGTATATAAAGGTTGATTATAACGATACCATAGGAATTGGTTGTGACGGTGCTGAAAGCTTAGGAGAGGGTTTAAGACAAAGAGTGTTAGCCAGTCAGGAGTTTTTCCGTAAAATCAAGTTGGAAATACCGGAGATTGTAATTGAAAACTGTTCCAGTGGAGGACACCGATTAGAACCCTCCATGATGGAGCTCTCCTCCCAGGCAAGCTTTTCAGATGCTCATGAGACCACTTCGATACCGATCATAGCAGCCAATATGCATAGAGTGATTAAGCCGTCCCAAAGTCAGATTTGGGCTGTCCTGCGAAAAACTGATAATGACGACAGGCTTTATTACTCAATCATTAACACCTTTTTAGGCCGAATGTGTCTAAGTGGAGATATATACGATTTGTCCGATTCACAGTGGAACATAATAGAAGAAGGAATCGCCTTCTATAACCAAATATCGGACGTGATTAAGGATGGTAAAACGATCAGGTACGAGAACACTGCGACCAGCTATAACAGGCCACAGGGTGAACAGATTGTTGTACGGGAATTAGAAGATAAGACCTTAGTGATTGCTCATCGATTCGAGAATTCAAAGGAAATCAACTTAGAGTTTTTGGATGGTCATGAGATTATGAAGGAGTATGGTAACATCAGCCATGACTTTAGTGCGAAAGCATGGATTTTGAAAAAGAGGTAAAAGGCATAAAAAGGTAATATACTAAAAAAAGAGATTCACTATAAAAAGGGTATATACTAAAAAAGAGATAGACTATAAAAAAGAGATAGACTATAAAAAAGAGGTAAGGCACAAAAAGAGACTAAATACAAAAAAGTTATACTAATAAACGAGGTAAATTACAAAATAGTATAATCAAAATTAAGAAGCTTCTGCGTCGAATTAATTTGGCGCAGAAGCTATTTGAATTTTGTTGAACATATCATCAGTTTGAATTTATATAGATCGATACCGGGCTAGATAAATCAATTAATAAAAATCCGACAAATACAATTATAAGTTTCTACATGTTTTAATGCGATAAAATGTGCTATGATAACTAATGTTATTTACAGAAATAGTTATTTGAAGATAGGCTAGGTGGTTAGATTTCATCACATGATTGCAAATTACAAGTCTGCAATATACAATATTTATAATTTGCTGAGTTTACAAGACCTAATTAAAGCTTCTACTGAAAGGATAATACAATGGACGTGCTAAAGTTTGGACTTAAATACTGGAAAGGAAGCATCCTCCCGGCAATCTTAATTCAGCTATTAAGCTTTATCGCAATCATAGCAGATTTGATGATGCCGTTAATATCGGAAATGTTTATCGATTATGCTATCCTTGATCATGAACCCGAGGGAAATAATCTGTTCCGTTTTTTACTGAGTGGAAGATATGGTGAGGTACATACCATGCAATTATTTTTCACCTTGGCGCTCGTTTTTATAGTTTTCTTACTGATAAGAAATGTGCTTACCTACATAAAAAATATTGTCA
>CAYMLE010000158.1:0-5854 GCA_964391115.1 uncultured Herbinix sp.
AAAATCTATACTATGAGTATAGCAAAAGTCTATCCCCTTTATATAACTAAGGTTGAGAGAAAAGGGCGTAGGAAAACAGAAGTCGACGAGATTATCTGTTGGCTGACAGGATATAGCCAGGAAGAGTTAGAATCCCAATTGGAGAAGCAAACAGACTTTGAGAGCTTTATATTGGAAGCTCCCCAACTGAATCCATCACGTGCTTTGATCAAAGGTGTTGTATGCGGTGTTCGAGTAGAAGACATCGAAGAACCTATTATGAGGGAAATACGTTACTTAGATAAGCTGATTGATGAATTAGCAAAAGGGAAAGTGATGGACAAGATTTTGCGGAAATAGTTTTGATTAAAAATACTAAGCCAACTTCTGTCCATGTTATAAATGTAAAAACAAGTCTATCAACCTTCGCATCTTCAAGGTTTATAGACTTGTTTTGTATTAATACTATGTCCCGATGACTAAGTCAATCCTAGTATGTCTATTTCATTTACAATCGTTAATTGTATTATGTAAGGAAGCAAATAACTCATCGTATTTCATACTATTCCCACGAAACTGTGTAACACCACTGTGAACACTTAATGGAATATTTATATCCTCAAATACAAAGCTTTGCCCATTCATCTCCAGTATTTTATCTACAAGATCTGATGCATAGGTTATGTCTGTATTGTTGGTCGACAGTACAAATTCATCACCACCTATACGAAATACAACATCATCCTCTCCTGCCACTTTCTCCATTCGTCTTAATACCTCTAATATTGCCTGGTCGCCTGCTTTATGTGATATTTCATTAATAGGTGTCAGCGATTTTATATCACAATATACAAAGTAACATTCCTGTCTATCTATGAACAAATCGTACAATTCACTAATATCCACATGCTTTCTTCCACTCACGTAATCATCTCCATTCTTAATAGGCAACAAGTGCCTGGGATATAGATCAGTAAACCTTGCTTCTTTGCGAAATACGGAAGGGTTACACTGCCATGTTTGTCTAAATGCTCGAGTAAAAGCCTCGGGGGAACTGTAGCAATATTTTAAAGCGATATCAAGTATACTTACCGCTGGGTTCTTAACCAGATCTCTTGCTGCTTTCGTAATCCTCCGCTTAATTATGTATTCCTTAATGCTGCAATAATTCATATATCTGAAGATCTTCTGGAGGTAGGATTTTGAGCAATAACATGCATCCGCTACAGCTTCCGCAGTAATATTTTCACATATATTACTTTCAATATAATTAAGTGCTTCCGACAAAAGCTCGAGTTTGCTCATATCCATCCTCCCCTTGACTTACGGTACCGTATCTACAATATACCACAGAGATATTACACTATCTTGATATTTTGGGTACACTTTTATATATTGATTTCAACCTTCCCATTTGGCAAACGACGAAACTGTTTTACATAATTCCAACCAAGTGCCGGATCCGTTTCCGCAATATCATGACCCTTATCCCATTATAATTGTATCTTTTTTACTGCTAACATAATCGCCTGTCGTGTCCAAATAATCTAATGCTATGCATACCGTGTAGGGGGAAGAATTAGGGTTCCAGTTATTACACTCAATGTTGTATCCAAAACCGCCATCCTCATTTTGATAGGTGGACAGAACCGAAAGGAAATCATCACAGCTCCCGTTCTCAAAAAGATATTTCCACTTAGTAAAGTCAAGCGGTCTTGCATTGCGATAAACCAGTTTTCTCAATCTTATAAAATACTCTATAGATAATTTTTTCAAGGTCATTACCCCCATGTATTATAACTAATCTTAGTTACAAAATCATAATACCATATTGCTAAAAATAAACAAATATATTTAGACCTATAACAAAGCAAATCTTATCCCAGATTAGCTTGCACCTATTTGCGCCTCCTTTTCTGACAAACAAAAAATCTCCAAACCTTCATGACTTCAAGGTTTAGAGATTCTTCTTTGAGAGGCGGCAACCAGATAAGTCCCCTAATAGTTAGTAATCACCGAAGTGCCCGTATCAATATATTCCGGACCGGTATCCTTGCCAAGAATGGCAGCCACGGCTTCGGCCATACCAAGATACCCCATGGTGTACTGGTTTTGGGATATGATTGCTTTTAGATTTTCTTCCTTGAGTAATTGCATCATAGCTGGTGTTTTATCAAAGCCAACGCCAACATATTTATTATTGCTTACCTTGATCGCATTGCCAACACCAATGCTGGTTCCTTCACTTGTACCAAATAAAGCAACCAAATCCTCATTTTCATTAATGATACTCTCAGCTGCTTCCTGTGTAACTGATGGAATATCACTATCTGTATATATTGTTTCCAAAAGACGAAATCTTGCATCTTGTTCAAGCGTTTGTCGAAATCCATCTTCACGAATTTTTGTGTTTTCTTTCGAGGCTAAATTGACAATACCAATTGATCCGTTCCTGATTCCCTTACTTTCCAATATAGAAATCATGGTCTGCCCCGCTTGAACTCCTGCTTTATAGTTATCCGTAGTTAATGTAGTGATTGCTTCTTCGTATGCCGGAGAATCCACGTAGATTACTTTTACACCTTTTGCTTTGGCATCCTCAATAGCACCCGATATCCACTTGGGATCATCCGCTGCAACTAAAAGTCCATGGGCACCTTCCTCCACTGCCTTATTTATAATTTCTATTTGTTCATTCGTACTTCTGACAGCTGGGGCATCCCAAATATATTTTACACCAATCAAAGCTGCCATATCAGCAGCACCTTGATTCATAATACCCCAATATTCATACCCCTTATCTGTAGTTATTAAGTAAACCTTATAATTCTTAATATTTGAAGAAGTTACTTGAATTGAATTCCCACTAAAGGTTTGATGCCATATAATAAAGAGCAAAAATGCTAGTGTTATAACAGCAATGTCTACAATTATTTTTTTCAGCCTCATTCTACCACCTTTTCGCAAATAAATGATCTAAAAAACCATCAAATGCCTTAATAAAATACTTTCTATATTATTTATATTACATTGTGGTAGGATTAAATTCTATTATTCAAAATTAATACAATAAATAATGAATTAGGGTGTCTTAAGCATATAATAACATTTTTGCTGTATTGATTAGGGCGTCCTTTGACCTGGTTTTTACCTCTTTTCGTGAAGAATTCTTATTCCGAGGTTTACTCCTGTCCGGGCTATTAGGTCTAGGTCTTAACACATCTCATTCTAATACAATACAAGCAATCCTATTTGGATTAATACATTTTCATCATTATCCAGAGTTAGGAGTCGTCAGTATAATCATGACAGTTGCTCAAATGATGGTTGGATTTATACTAGGTAAACTATACTTGAAAACCAAAAGTCTTACTCCTAGCATTATATTTCATACTTTATGGAATTTATTTGGTTAGACTTCATACAACAAAAAATCTCTAAGCCTTAATATTTTCAAGGTTTAGAGGCCTCTCTAAGAGAGGCGACAACCAGATTTGAACTATTTGAACAGTTCTCAAACCTGCATAGAAAGGAGGGTTTTCAATCTCAGAAACTGGTTGCACCTGTTTTGCACCTAATTGTTTTTTAAACAATTGTTAAGTTCTAGTATTCTATCACCAACATCTTCAGGGCAATGAGCATCCGATGCCGTAATGATTTTCACATTACTTTTTCTCATTATTTTTAGCATTTCTTCATCCATACCTAGTGTAGCTGTATTAGGACAACGTCGAAATACTCCACTATTTTGTTCTGCATACATATCATTTTTAGAAAGCTCCTTTGCTAAACTAGCATAATATTCCGTTAGAGAATATGATGGCCTATGTCCAAAAAGTTTAATCGCATCGGGATGAGCTATACCGTCATATATGCAACTTTGAGCAAGTGAAATAGATGTTTCAAAATATCTATAATATTTTTCATCGACATTAATTCCATTCCAATGCTCCGCCTTATGGTCAAAGGCAAATTTATCAACAAAATGAACACTGCCCTAGCTTCTAGGGTTTATCCATCCGCTTAGCACCCTACATTACTGTAACGCACCGGATTTAGCTACACGGCTCACTGGTGATTACCGTGGTCGGACTTACACCGACAGGCATGGTCCAGCTTCGCTGGACACACGCACACGATAAAAGTAATCTGCGCACTAACGGTCGAAAAACAGTTAGTGCGCAGATTATTGATTTATTACTTGTATTACTACATTTTTTTGTCATATATCCGAATATTATCAACTTCTTTTTCTATTATTAATAGACTTTTCTTACATTAAATGTTATTTCAGTAGTCGGTAGATATATATCTCCTATATACTCGTTAGTTATCTTTCCATCATTTACACCTGTATCTATCCATCTCAAATCAGCGTATAAATTATATTTATGTCCTCTCATATACCAAGTTAGATTATATGTTCCTGGTTCAGTAAAACCACATGACCATTCCTCGCCTCTTTCTATTGTTGCGGTTTTTGTTCGGCCATAACTTGCACTTATATCAGCCTGTATTTTTGCCTTGTCATTGGTGCCAAAACTACCTCCAATTGACCAAGATGTGGATTTAGTTACTGTTTCTGTTGTATTAAGTCTATAACTCGGCGATGCACCCTTTGAAAATTGTACCGTAGTACCGTATAAGTATGCATAAGTATATATAAATTCAGAAAAAGATGCAGATAAATTTCCTGCATACTCCTTACCTAATAAAACATAAGGAGTAATAATCCTCGAATCATCATTAATGCTATTAAATATGGATGTGCCATCAGGTAATACACCATCTACAGCAAACGAATCTGGTATTCTGGGCTTATTAGTTGTAGCGTAAGCCGAGGAAACCGGTAACATTAAAAATACTAAAACCATTAATAAACTAAAAATTCGCTTATTCACTATCATAATTCCTTTCATTTAAAAATAGTAACAAACTGTTTGAAAAACGTAATAATTCTTCTGCTGCAATATCTGACATTTCAGCATTTGTTGTATTATTATTAGAAATCGATAATAATGATATATGACACCCATTAAAATTAAAGCTATTAGTAGCAACTTGTACATCTGGATACAAATCACTATAACTGGATTTATACTCACCCTCCATATTATTGAATGTTTTAGGCAAATAGCTATAGCTTGTTGACCATTCCTCATCTTCCATTAAATTTTTTTTGTTGGCGGTAATAGTTATATAGACTATGCATTCCTTTTCTCTACCTTTATAAATAAACACTTTTTGTCTACCGATTAAGTCATTTTCTTTACTTTCTAAAGGAAGTGCTAATAGGAAATTTTTATCACCAAGTATTTCAGTGTATCCAGAAATACTAAACTGAGTATTAATTAATTTAGTCAACTCTAGATATTTACTATGATTATTTTTATTTAATACTTCATAATCCACATCATTAGATGATAGTTTACTAAAAAAAATAACATTTGCTCCTAAAGATAGAACTAGTAAAATAATTGTAATAGACAGAACCTTTTTCATTATAATCCTCCCATAAATTATTCAGTAATTTTCCTTATGTAATCCTCAAAACGAATATGCTGTTTTAATACTTTATTTTCCTCTATTTTCTATATTGTAACAATTTTCCATCAAATGTCAATAGCATAATAAAAATTGACAGCGGTAAAAATAAATACGTAAAAATAAATATCGAAAATAAATATTCTTATGATTTACTCTTTTTATAGTTACTGCCAGTGGTCTTGCAATTGCTTTTCCTCTTTTGAGATACTCACGCATTACTAATAAGATTTAGGACACTGCTATTATTTACTTGCTCTCTAAGAATTTGAATTAACTTATCGTGATTTACTTTATCAAAGAATTGTTCAACATCAATGTCTATAACCCA
>CAYMLE010000159.1:0-5838 GCA_964391115.1 uncultured Herbinix sp.
AAGAGAGCCCTAACTGCTCCAGACTATAGGATGCATTATAACGAATGTACCAATTTCGATTTTCCAGATTCTTCATCAATACTTCATTAGTTACTTCAGATGGATACAATGCTAAGGCAGAAGAAGCGATTGCTGTATACTCCCATCTCAAATCATTGTTACTGTCGGCATAAATCAAAAGGGAGCTGAAGGCATCATCATACCGGTACTTTCCAAAGTATCGTATACATGAAAAGCGTATTTCCTCATCCTGACTTTCATCGTTCATCAGCTTCAGCATCCAATCAGCATATTGGGAAGAATCAAAGCGCAGAAAGCTAAGTAATGCGAGTTGCATATTGGTGGAGAAGATGAGAAAAGAATTCATAATATTTTCTGCTAACTCCTTATGGTCACCCGAAAATTCAAGCAGTCCATCTGAAATGAGTTTACTATGATAGAATCTTCCACTATTATCAATAATTTTTAGTGCTCGAATGATACAGCTGCAGTCCTCGGTTGTATAAAGAGCCTGCATAGCATTTTCTCGGCAATAGAGACTTGATTCATTTAAAAGTTCTAGCATTGCGTTAACAATTAAGTCATCGAATTGTCGTCCTCGTATGATCTTATATTTTTTGATTATGTAAGAATAATAAGCAATTTCAATCTTATCCTTTTTCATGTATTCCATCGTGAGATATGCAAACACGGATTTCAGTTCGGCAAGATAAGTATATATTAGCGTTGTATCCTGACCGTTCATTTTATCCATTAGCTGATCAAATTCCATCATATTACCAATTCGTTTTAGTTTGCGGCGCAGATATTTTTTGTGGGATTCCTGCACTGGAACACCGCTTTTGAGTCGATCTATTTCATAGCGTATCTTTTCCTCAAATCCTTTGTTTACTTTCATGACACGATTGTCTTTGTGGCGAAAAACAAATATGCAGACGATATTGAACACAATCATTGCAAGACAAATAGCAAGATACACATTAATAATTGTTTCTATATTCATTGTTCACCTTTCATTCTTTGTTTTTGTCCATGAATCCTGTAGCATGTAATAGGAACTTTTTAGCCTCTCGTGATAAGTGACTTTGTTTTTCCAACCGTTTAGCCGAAATGGGAAGAGGATGATTCTTTCGGAAGAAGAGCCGTCTGATATACCAACATATACTTTGTCTATATTTATGTACTCCACACCATAGTTGCCATCATAATAATCATCGTGTATTTCCATCCGAGAAGGATCGGCAAAATTCAACAGTTGCCATGGAAGCTTAATCTCAATATAATCGCCATTGCTAATAAAGTCGGCAAGCGAGTTAAAATCAGAGCTTTCCGGGTTTGCATTTCCATAAGTCAACAATCCCGTCTCAAAGGTTTCAGCAAGAGACGAGTTATCATGATACATCAGAGCAGTAGCCGTTTGCAAAATCATGTCAACATTCACAAACAGAGGAGAATTCTTATCAGGAATATTACTTTTAACATAGGTATCGTAGTTGTTAACATTTTGCGAGTAGGTAGAGCGTAACGATTCATAACGTTCCTGGACCTGTAAGCGACTCTCATTTTTACCCTTGATTGTAATTAAAAAGTCAACCTCTCGACTAAAATGCAACCCATAATTTTCAGAATAATTGCTTCCGCTCTTTTGAGTGGTGTCTATGGGAATATACAACGTTTCATTTTCGAAATCAAGATTCTGTTTATGTATAAGAAAATATACGAATTTTTCATCATATTTCATAGAAATACTCAAATCGTCGTCATTTGAAATGATATCGCTGTTGTTCCATTCGGCAATATCGCCGTCAACATAGCAAACCGATTCCCTTGTTCCAGGATCAAAAGATAAAAGGCCAAAATACTGCTCGTTGGTCTGATAATCTGACCAATAGGGTGTACGTTTCAGGTTAATCGCATACATGGTGTTCCAGGTACGCTTGAACCACTCATCCTGCCAAGTAAAAACGCAGGAACCTGCAGACCCAACCGATATGATATCCTCATAGCTATCTAGTAATGCCTGCCCTTGTTCTTTTTCAGACATTTTTCCTTGGTTTCTTCCAGTATTGGCATCACGCTGTGCCATGCCTCGACCGGTGGAGATCCCAAACTCGGAAATAACAACCGGTATCGTATGGTGAGTGTTAAGCATACTTAAGTAAGCACGGTAGGTATTGACTTCACCTTTTTCATTGATAAAGTCTGATGGATTTGTAATGCCGAGTTGCGTCCAATCTTCGATATAATCCAAATAATCGGGATAATAAGGATATACGTGGTATGAGGCAAATTGACCCGAAAGGAACTCGGAGGTGGTTTTGATATGCTCAACATCTATATTAGCGCATTTCATAAAGAAATCTTTGACATTCTTAGGATATTCAAATGGATCAGTGGTTGGCCAATTAGAGAATGCAACCAGTCTCTGCTGCTTATATCGTCTGGACTCGTATTCGATCACTTTGTCCCCTACTTTGCAAAGCAACACTTCAAACGGACTTGCTTCGTCTGTTGTGTACATATACTTTCCTAGGTAAGAGGAATAACCCTCCATGCCAGCATACAGATCATCGGTATAAGCAACCGTCAGATCCTCCCACTCAACTCCTAGAATATACCCAATGACCCACTGAGAAATATCCCTACGATATACTCCGTGCCCGGCACTTTCAACCTTGCCCACTGGAATCTTTCTTGCTCCGTGGACAACATCCAACATAGTTTTACAGTCGCTGAGGAAAGAATCATATAAATCATAGCCATCTCTATGTGAGTTTTGTTTGTAGTCATTGACCCAAACGCCATGAATCAAATATAATGGGTCATTATTTCCTGTATTGTACTCATGAAACGCTTCGTAGAAAACATCTTGCTGGATCGTATATATACGGATCGTGTTAGCACCCATTTCCTTTATATATAGGAACCAACGGAGATAGCTCTCTTTATCAATATGAAAATCGGTTGACCATTTTCCGGGCTCACCAGATCCCAAATTCACGCCTTTAATTTCGAAGGTTTCATATCCCTCTTCACCTTCCTTATATATGGCATCATCTTTTGTTTTTACAAATGTGGTAACTTTCTTATTTGGGGAATAATCAATATATAGTCCCACATGGAAGTACAAATAGTCAAGTATTAACCCAAGCACCACCATCGAGGATATGATGATTATAAATTTTTTCATATGATCTCCTACTAATTAATTTGCATTTTCATCGTACTTTCTTATTTTTGACTTTGCAGAATACTGCTTTATTGTATCAATATTTTCATCCATCCATTCGATACGTACGTGTAGAAATTCTTTCATTTGATTAACTGCTTGCTTATAGGAACGCGGATTTCTCTCTGAAGGCTCCAACATATCGTGCTCCTGATCAAAAGAATATCCCCATTTTTCATAATTACGTTCGATGGCGGGGCCTAAATATTCAATAATATCATCCATATAAATGTTAAGGTATTCTTCATCAAAATAAGTATTCCTTAGTTCATGATAGCGAGATACTATTTTATCGGTAAAGTTTTTATCTTTTATAAGCATAACGTACCAAAGAGAATTCTGCATTTCGAAATGGGATGGGTACATCTTGGATTCTTGATAAGCATCACACGCTGAGTTAAAGTCCCATAAGCACATACGAAACTTTCCATTCACATCCTTGTAGATATATGTGGACAGCCAACCGGCGTCATAATTGCAGGTAAGTTCGTTGATCAAAAAATAGTCAACAAAGGATTGAACATCAATATAGTCATCATACCCATATGTGTTATTGTCAAAATCAAAGGAATACAATGCTTTCTCAAAAGCAGAAAAATCCCTCTTGATCGAATCACGCAATTCTGGAGTGAGATTCGATGCACCGGGGTAGGCAACTTCCAATTTCATCTGCGTCCGAAGGGTATAGGAAGTGAAGCTTGGCAAGTGATTATATTCAATACCATCCGGCCGATCAAGTAAAAGTAAATAGCCTGTAAATGTATTGTCCTTTTTATCGACTGACAGATTCAGGCGGCTGCCATCTTTTCCTGCGGTAATGATTTCCGTCAGGACATACACACCTTCATACTCTCCGTTAAGCATCAGCTCGCAGAAGCGCACATTGGGTGCATAATCCATAATTGCCCCTCCGATGTTATACCACATATAATTTCGCAAAAGAGTCTTATCAAGAAATGGTCCATGCAGAGCCCACTCATGGTGTGCATCCATTCCAGCAAGACTTTGGCGATTATTCGTACCTTCCTCTGTTATTAGGTTGATACGGTAACTGGATTTGTCAAAGCTACGGGATGAGTTGCCTCTTACATGTATCTCAATTCGGCTTGCCACAGTAGGAATATCATTTGTATGATTATTGGTTTTCTCATTGTTAGTCACTTCCATTTGAGCATAAATTCGATCCGTTCCATCTGCCGCAGTAGTATAACCGACCGTCATAGCATTCTCTTTCAATGCTTTTCCTGGAATTTGTACTCCATTTGTATTTATCTCAACAAGTGGCAGATGCGTACAAAAAATATTATCCACATGATTACAATTCTCTTTTCGGCCAGCTTCTATATGCTGATGATAGCGCGTAGACTCATTAGTAAGCAAAACAGGCAGATTCAACAAGGACACTGTAACAATGCTAAAACAGGCGATCAAACCGATGATCTTGTATTTCATTGTAATGGCCTCCTTTTTGAAGATTGAAGTTTAATTAGAAATCTCGTCATTTTGCATTACAATATTCATATATTCAATGTTACCCAAACCGTAAATTCTTCCGGTAATGTCAGGTTCCTGCTTTTCAGCCCTTTTCAACAATTTGGATGTTATTTCAAATATCAGTTCAACGGTTTCTTCCGTAGTGTTTTCTACCCGGATAATAGCCCGGCCTTCAAAAATTTTGTATATCACTGCTTTAACTTCTGATTGCTTAGTTCTTGCGCCACGAATAATCAGCAAAATACGGTTGTCGTTTTTTATACAGCCAAAGATCAACAAAATAAGAAACGTTATTCCACTTCCGATCCCCGCTACATGAAAATCGCCTACACCGCAACAGATTCCCACAATAATTGTCCAGAAAATATAGACGGTATCTCTTGTATCTTTAATTGCTGTGCGGAAACGAACGATTGAAAGTGCACCGACCATACCTAAGGAAAGCGCTATGTTATTTCCGATAACCGTCATTACCGTTCCAGTAAGAACCGTAAGCACCACCAGTGATGCATTAAACTTTTTACTGTATATCGTTCCTCGATGCGTAATCATATAGGACACGAATATCAAAATGCCGAGCAAGGCAGACATTGTAATATTTATTAGTATATCTTGCCAGGACATATCTCTTGTTGATGTAAAAAGGTTGTATAATTGTTCTCTCATAATCAATAGCTCCTTAATTTAATCTGGTTTGATATCCATGTTGTCTGGCAAGAAAGTATTTGCTAACCTGAAGCTCGCTTTTATCAATACTATTTACCAGACTTCGTATGTAATCAAGGATAAATCCATTAAATTTCACTTCCAGTACCACATTCGATTTATCCAAGATCGGATTCATGTTCAATGATTGTGAAAACAAATCGAAGTTGCTTTCGGTGGATACAATATTGTTATCAAACGTAATACGAATTTTATTTTCCTTTGCAATAAAGGCTTTCCTGTTGTATTGGACAATTGTCTTGGGTCGGTAAGCCTTCATATGCATGAAAGCGTAGCACTCTGCAGCAAACGGTTCATTATATTGTAGAAGAGGTTTATAATCACAAGCGATCATGCGCTGCGCATCTTCCCTTGACACACGTAGAGAACGTTTTAATTGGCTTGCACCT
>CAYMLE010000160.1:0-4752 GCA_964391115.1 uncultured Herbinix sp.
GGGTGTGGCTTTTGCCCACAGCGATGGCCCAGCAGCAAGTTTCCGGTAAGGTGACAGATTATTCCACAGGAGATCCATTGCCTGGGGTGAATATTCTTGTCAAAGGTACCACCATAGGTACCATATCAGACATTGATGGCAACTATAGCATGAGGGTTCCCAGCAGCGATGCTGTTTTGGTCTTTTCCTTTATAGGTTACGAAACCTATGAAATCGCAGCAGGGTCTCAGAGGACGATCAATGTACAGCTTATGCCAGATTTGACTACGTTGGATGAATTGGTGGTGACGGGTTATGGAGATATGAGACGGGGTGACATTCCTGGTGCTCAAACAACCATTAGTTCTGAATCCATTAATAAAACAATCAATACTACTGTCGAGCAAGCTATTCAAGGTAGAGCGGCAGGTGTTTATGTGACACAAAATACAGGAGCTCCTGGAGGTGGAATCTCAGTAAATATTAGAGGTGTCAACTCTATTAATGGTAGTAATGAACCTCTATATGTTGTGGATGGAATTCAGATTCAAGGGTCTACATCTCCTTCTGGATCAAACCCCTTAGCTTTCCTTAACCCTGCTGATATCGAGAGTATGGAAGTCCTTCAAGGGCCTTCTGCTACTGCAATATATGGGTCAAGGGCTACTAATGGAGTCTTACTTATTACAACAAAGCGGGGTAAAGCAGGAGATGTTAGGGTAGCATATGGATATTCATTAAGTATTCAAACTGCACCTAAGAACCTTGACGTCATGAACATGCGGGAATATGCTCAAATGGAAAACGAGTATAAGTCTATAGCTGGAGGAACTGTTAGAGAGGAGTTTAGAGATCCATCGATATTAGGAGAAGGAACCAATTGGCAGGATGAGTTATTTAAATCAGCTCCTATGCAAAAGCATGAGCTTAGTTTAAGTGGAGGTAGCGAGAAAACCACTTACTATTTATCAGGGGAGTATTTGAACCAGGAAGGAATTGCCATAGGTTCTGGTTTTGATCGATATTCCGCAAGACTTAATCTGGATAATAAGCCAAGAGAATGGTTGACTATAAGTGCAAACTTTAGTTTTGCTCAAACTGATGAGAAGTTATCAACCACGCAATCGGAGATCATTACTAGGGCGATCCAACTAGCACCGCATATCCCGGTAAGAAATATGGATGGGACGTATGGTGGGGGAACGGTTACGCCTCAAAATTCTTCTGAACAATTTAGTCCTCCAAACCCGATAGGATTAGCAAGTATTACTACTAATGAACTTACTAAACGACAGTTATTGGGAGGTATCAATGTAGGCATTAAAATCACGGAGGGGTTAGAGTTCAACACGAGATTTTCCACAGACTTTGGCTTTTCAAATTCTACTTATTTCTTGCCAACATATAAGTTTGGTTATCAAGAAAACACTGAAGCTGTTCTTTCTAATAGACATAATTTTAGTGCTTACTGGAATTGGAACCAAATGCTTCAATATACAAAAGCAATCAACAGACATAACATCAATGTCATGTTATCTCATGAAGCTCAGGAATCGAACTGGAAAAATTTATTTGGTGAAAGAAGAGGGTTTCAAACCAATAATATTTTGGACTTGAATGCAGGAGATGATGCAAAAGACGCCAATAGTGGAGGTCAAGGTGATTGGGCCATGGAGTCCTATTTGGCGCGTGTCAATTACAATTATGATGATCGTTATATCATTCAAGGAGCAATACGTGCTGATGGTTCAGTAAACTTCGGTCCAGACAATAAATGGGGATATTTCCCTTCTGTAGCCGTGGCATGGCGTACTTCAGAGGAGGCATTTTTTAATGTTTCGTTTATAAATGACTTGCGATTCAGGTATGAAACAGGCTTAACAGGAAATCAAGGTGGTGGAGGTGCCATTTATGGGACTTTGGAGGCTTCACCTTCAGAATGGGGTATGAGCTTTAGACCCAATAGGTTTCCAAATCCTAATTACGGATGGGAGGAAACTCTAACGAATAACTTCGGAATAAACCTTGGAGTATTAAATAATAGAATCCAGATAGAAGCTGATTATTATATCAAAAATACGGATAATCTAATTTTGGTAAATCAACTTCCATGGTATATGGGTACTAGTGGACAAGGTAATATTCAAGCCCCAACTGTAAATATTGGTTCTTTGGAAAATAAAGGTTGGAGTTTTACTATAAATACTGTCAATGTTGATAGGGCTTTAAAGTGGGAGTCGAGTTTAAACCTTTCCCATTTCAAAACTAAATTGAAATCATTAACCACTGCTAGTAGTCATTTGGATAAGATAAATTGGTGGATGAATGATTGGACCCAACGATCCGTAATAGGAGAATCTCCATGGTTATTTTATGGGTATGTTGAAGAAGGAATATTCCAAAGCAAGGAAGAGTTGGAGAACAGTGCCTTACCAGCAGATAATAATGGTGTAGAATATCCTATTGAGGAAAATAGTATATGGGTTGGTGATGTAAAATATAAGGATGTTAATGAGGATGGAATAATAACAGGCGAGGACCAGACTTTTATAGGAAATCCATGGCCCAAACTTTTTGCAGGTTTTTCTAATACATTTTCATACAAGAACTTTGATCTAAATATAATGATAACTAGTACTTATGGAAATGATGTATATAATTATCTGCGAAGTGAGAACTCAAACCCAAATAATATTAATTTGGGTAGGAATTTATTTACTGGAGCCTTTGATTATGCCAAGGTTGCTCTAGATGAAGAAGGTCAACCTTACCTGTTAAATCCTGGCACTAAGGTAGCTAGAATGTCAGGAGGTAATAAGAATAATAATTTTGAACGTCATACAAATAAATATGTAGAAGACGGCTCTTATATAAGGCTTAAGAACGTTTCTTTAAGCTATACACTTCCTACGCACGTAGTAAATAAGTTAAAGTATATTAAAGGAGCTAGACTAGGTGTTAGTGCACAAAATATTCTTACTATAACGGGATATTCTGGATATGATCCAGAAGTTGGCTCTTATGTGGGCGCTAATGCTAATGCGGGAAATGCAGCTATAGGAGTTGACTATGGCCGATATCCCATTACACCCATTTATTCTTTTAACGTTGGCGTTGACTTTTAATCTTAAAGCAAAAAGAAATGAAAAAGAAATATTTATTGTTTGGAACATTCCTGTCAATGTTTATCCTCTTAGGATGCGAAAAGGACTTCTTAGAAAGGCCACCTAAAGATGCATTGGTGGATGCGAGCTTTTATCAAAACGACGACCAAGTATTAGCAGGCACTGCAGCATTATATAGTGTAGTTTGGAATGAATATAATGATAAGGCGCTGATTAATCTTGGAGATTTTAGGGGTGGGACACTTTACCGTGCATGGAATGATCGTGATAACGTATTATTTAACACGACTGAAGTATCTCCTCGTAATGGGGAAGCTTATCGGGCTTTCTTCAATGTAGTAGGCCAATCTAATATGGCAATTACTAATATAAATAAGTATGCTGGACCAGAGGTGACAGAAAGCATCAAGAACCATGCAATAGCAGAAGCGAGGTTTATGCGTGCCACTGCCTACACCTACTTGGTGATGAATTATGGGCCTGTGCCTATTATTGAAGATAATGTTGCATTGTTATCTGATTTTAATGTTCAACGAAATACGATTAAAAGTATTTGGGAGTTTATAACCAAGGATTATAGGTTTGCGGCCTCTAACTTACTAGAAACCCGTATTATGCCGGGAAGATTGACAAAGTGGGCAGCTGAAGGTATGTTGGCCAGAACATATCTTACGAGAGCAGGAGTTGGTGAAGATGACAATAACTATCCAGATGTAGATTTTGCAGCAAACCCTAAAGACCAAACTTTTTTGGATAGCGCAAAATATTATGCCCAAAGAGTAATTGAGGAGAGTGGCCATTCATTGCTCGACAATTATGCCGATCTGTTTATATTCCCATATGATAATAATGAAGAGTCATTGTTTGAATTGCAATGGGTATATACTACAGCTGAGAATGGGTACCCTGCAAGAAACACAATGGTTTCTCAGATTACCTTTAGTAATGATATTGCCAATGGCGATGGATGGGGAGGCGACCTAGGAGCTTCCTATTGGATGCTAAGTCTTTATGATGGTTTGATAAAAGATGATGGGACGCCGGGTTTTACAAATGACAAAAGATTGAAATATACTTTTATGCTTCCCGGATTTCATTATCCTGAGATATCTCAAACAGTCAGGGATGAGGACGGAAAGGAAGATGAGCAAGAGTTAATATTCCCAGCTCCGGGTGCGGATGCAGATCAGAGTTTTGCTAGTCCTCGTAAATACATTGTTGGAAAAATAAAAGATGTCGAAGCTAGAGGAGGGCAAGCAGCAGCTCAGAACTATCCCAATAATACTTATATGTTGAGGTTGGCTGAGATGTATTTGACTTACGCTGAGGCGGCTTTGGGAAATGGAAACTCTACGTCGGATGCAAAAGCACTAGAATATTTCAATGCCATACTCAAAAGGGCAGGATTGCCCCCCGTTGAGGCACCTATAACTTGGACGCAAATATTTGAAGAAAGGATTAAGGAATTTGCCTCAGAAGGTATGTCATGGTATGATTTGGTTAGACTACATTATTATAATCCCCAAGAAGCCTATAATAAAATTATTCCTGAGGCTCGAGGTAAGGCGGATGAAACCCTTTCCAAGGCAGAAGGATATGCTTCTGCTGTTGTTAACCGTGCCAAAGGGGATGCAGACAAATTCACGTT
>CAYMLE010000160.1:4762-5790 GCA_964391115.1 uncultured Herbinix sp.
ACTCAGGATAGAGGGCTTTTCGTAATTCGACCAGATAAAATGCCTGATGCGACCCAATGGACCATTATAAAGAATGAAGGTGCAACAGAAGAAAGATTTGCTCATGCAGATACAAATGGAGGAAATTTCCGGCTGCCCATTCCTGCGGCAGAAGCTAGTCAGGCTCCTAGTTTGAGATTACCTGCAATACCTTATAATTTTGGGAATGATTAAAGTATTATAAAAGAAATTTATATGAAATCTAGTTATAATAAAATATTCTTTTTGCTTGTTGCATTTGCAATGGCAGGAGTGTTTATCTCTTGTTCGGATGATGATATGCCGAATGGAGGAAAACCCTTGATTAGTTATATACGAGTTACTAACCCAGACGCCTCTGATTCTTTGCTGGTTTCTGCTGGGCAAGGTAGCATGATCGCTGTTATCGGACAGAATTTAGACGGGGTTCGTGAACTATGGATTAATGATAGGCAAGCAAGTCTAACGCCTACTTTAATTACAAATACCTCAATTATTACTCGAGTACCCTCACAAATCCCAACGGAAATCAATAATATGATGAAACTCATTTTTAGTAATGGGGATTCAGTGATGTATGACTTTACGGTTAACATTAGTAAACCGTTGATTTCATTTTTAGAAAGTGAATATGTCAATGAAGGAGACATAGCTGTAATTCGAGGAGATTACTTTTATGCACCACTTACCGTTACATTTTCCGGTGGGGTAGAAGGTGAAGTTGTAAGTCTGAGTGATGATATGGTGCATGTAAGGGTACCTGAAGGAGCAGAACCAGGGCCAATAGTGGTTACTACAAATTTTGGTGAATCCAAATCAGATTTTTGGTTCCGAGACAATAGAAATATCATCGCAAGTTTTGATGGTAGTAATTTCGAAGGATGGTGGCATGGAAAAGATTATATAGTTGCGTCTGATCCTGATATCTTACCCATCAATAACAAGTTTCTTCGAATAAATAGAGAACTGGCCGCATGGGGTTGGTTTGAAATGTGGGTAGGTAATGGAAT
>CAYMLE010000161.1:0-5759 GCA_964391115.1 uncultured Herbinix sp.
TGAATAATATGAAAGAAGAATAGATAAGATTAATTCCGTATTAAACAGCTATGGTATTGCTTCAATTGAAGAAGCAGAGAAGATTACCAAGGATGCTGGACTGGATGTATATAATATGGTTAAGGATATCCAGCCAATCTGTTTTGAAAATGCTAGCTGGGCCTATATCGTAGGTGCTGCTATCGCAATTAAAAAGGGCGCAAAAAGAGCAGCAGATGCTGCAGCAGCTATCGGCGAAGGCCTACAGGCTTTCTGTATTCCCGGTTCTGTTGCTGACCAGAGAAAAGTTGGCTTAGGCCATGGTAACCTGGGTAAGATGTTACTTGAGGAGACCACAGAGTGCTTCGCTTTCTTAGCAGGTCACGAGTCCTTCGCAGCAGCTGAGGGTGCGATCGGTATTGCAATGTCTGCAAACAAGGTAAGAAAGAAACCCTTAAGAGTTATCTTAAATGGTCTTGGTAAAGATGCAGCTCAGATTATTTCCCGTATCAATGGCTTTACTTACGTGGAAACTGATATGGATTATTATAGCGGTCAGGTAAAAGAAGTTCTCCGTAAATCCTATAGCAATGGACCTAGAGCAGCCGTAAACTGTTACGGTGCGAATGACGTAACCGAAGGTGTAGCAATCATGCATAAAGAGGGTGTAGATGTTTCCATCACTGGTAACTCCACTAACCCGACTAGATACCAGCATCCCGTTGCAGGTACCTACAAGAAGGAATGCATCGAACAGGGCAAGAATTTCTTCTCTGTTGCTTCCGGTGGTGGTACTGGCCGTACTCTTCATCCCGATAACATGGCAGCAGGTCCTGCTTCCTACGGTATGACAGATACAATGGGTAGAATGCACTCCGATGCACAGTTCGCAGGTTCCTCCTCCGTTCCAGCTCACGTTGAGATGATGGGTCTGATCGGTATGGGTAACAACCCGATGGTTGGTGCGACTGTAGCTGTAGCTGTTAGTCTTCAGGAAGCAGCTGACGCAGGAAAGTTCTAAGAAACAAGTGATCAGTTCTAGGTGGATCTTTTATAATCAAGTCTGGCCAAGTGGAAATTAGGTTTGGTCATTCTTAAATAAAGTTAGAACAAAAAGCATGACGGAAAGCATGGGTTTACCCTGCTTATCGGCGTGCTTTTTTTTTCTTGTACAACCCCATCGCATGCATTTTCTTTCCGAATGAATATATATATAGTAACGATAACAAAAGCAGGGATGTTATGATTATACATGTAGTTCAACCGGGTGAAAGTATCGAAACAATCGCTAATTATTACAACAAATCGAAAGAGAGTATCGTTGCTGACAATGCCTTGGTGAATCCGGAACAATTAGTGATTGGTCAGACCCTATCCATTTATTATCCAGAACAATTTCATACGGTAGAAGAAGGTGATTCCCTAGAAAGTATAGCCGAACGTTATGGCGTATCTACCAGGAAGCTGCTACGAAATAATCCGGAATTACTTTATCGTGCCCCCAACGAAGGAGAAAGATTAATCATTGACTATGAAAGTGATAGAAATTCACAAATCGTTGTAATGGGATATGCTTTTCCCTATATTAATGCCGACGTGCTTCGAAACTCCTTGGTATATCTTACTTATCTCACTATATTTACCTACAATACTACCTTCGATGGTTCACTAAATGATATTAATGATACAGAGATTATTAATATGGCCAGAGCCTACGGAGTTCTACCGGTAATGACGGTGACACCAGAGGACAATAACTACGAGATTACCCATGCAATATTGATGGATGATAGGCTACAAAATCGCTTAATTGAGAATATCTATGCCAATATGGTTAATAAAAATTATCATGGGGTCAATATTAATTTTGATTATATCAGGCCGAATGATAGACAGCGCTATAGTGACTTTATATCGAGATTAAGGGAACGATTGAATTCCCAAGGTTTCGTTGTTTTTGCAACGATCGTAATGAGTTCGATTGAAATAGAAGCAAATATTATTTCTGCAGGCTATGACTATAGAGCCATTGGTGAGGCAACGAATTATGTAATACTAATTCATTATGAATACGGGGTTACCACGGATATACCATTATCCTTTACCTCCTTTGATAAATATGTAGCCACTGTAGAGTATGCGATAGCATATATTCCAAGGGAAAAAATAATACTTAGTGTAAATATTATTGGATATACGATAACACTTCCTTTTATAGAGCCAAGATCAGTAGCGTATGCCATAAGTAATCCCAATGTATTGAACTTAGCCAGCCAATTGAATGTAACGATCAGGTATGATGAGGTTAATAATTCCTCAAATTATCAGTATAGCAATACAGAGGAAGTGCTTGTGGTTTTTAAAGATGAGAGATCAATAATAAAATATCTTTGGTTGGTACGCTTATATGGGCTAAAAGGACTGGGGATTTGGACGATTATGGATATGCCATATCGAATTATGAGGATGATCGACAATACATTTTACATCGATAATCAAACGCTAGAATAGTTCATAGGCAAAAAAGAGCCAAAGAAAAAGGGATATATTCACGAGAGTGGAATATATCCCTTAAGCAATAAATCACGTTCTTGTTAAAGTGGCATCCTCAGCTTCTGCCTCATTAACGATTTGATCCAGGACATTTATTAGGTCATGGATATTGTTTAACTTTACATCACGTTCCATAATAACATTTTTAAGATCAATGGACAGGGTTTCAAATTTTTCCCTGATTGCAGGAGCAACATATGTCATAATATCACCTCGTGGTTAGAATATCCGAAACCTCGAGATTTTATTTATGATTCACGATGGACTTCGAAATATTATGACTTTCATCAAATGGATTAAGTGAATCAAATGATCCTACTTTAGATATGCAAATACAAATCCTCTAGATGGTCATACGATTGCTTATAATACCAACAAGATACCAGGTGTCATCCTCTTCCTCAAAGACCAGTGTTAAGCTTTCCCAATCCAGACCCTCATATTCTGGTTCAAAACCCTGAAAATAATACTCTACAATGATGGAATCATCCCCATATACTTCAATCTGATTATTTAGGGTATTCCCTCCGGAGAGGGTTTCGTTATAGCTGACATCATCGGCATTAACAAAGTCCTGATCGTATAAAAACTTATCATAGTATTCGGATGGAGTGAGTTTAACCTCTTCTCCAGTTCCATCATAATTTCCCCAGACATAGGTTTGCTCATCTGTAAAAAAGCTTTGAATTTCGTTTCGGTCGAATACAAGATCCTTCTCGTCATCAACATAGGAATAAAGGGTAAAACGAATTCCCTCTTCGGGATCGATGAACTGAGAAAGGGTATCCATATCCTTAGTTTTTAGGGCGTTGATTACCTGATCGCTCGTAGCTTGAATGATACGCTTTGCCTCGGCAGGAGCGAGCGGTTTATCATCGTCGGTGTTGCTGATATCATCTAAGGCATCCGTTATTTTATCGCCAATATCCTTCTCGTCATCATCCTTTTCATCATCATTCTTTTTGTCATCATCATCTTTGGTAGGGATATCGGTGATATCCTCTGATTGGGCTTGTGTAGGAGTAGGGTTAGTGTTGTTATTGTCGGAATCCTCTTTTTCCTTATCTCTATTGCATGCACTTAGAGATATGGAAATAATTGATAGGATTATAATAGCAATATATCGTTTCATACGTTTCACTCCTTCTGATTATGAGATTTTGAAAATAAAAAATAGTTATTAGAAATGCAATTCTAAAATAGTTATTTGAAATGAGATTCTAAAAACAAGTTATTAAAATGCAATTCTAAAAACAAGCTATTAAAAGCAATTTTATAAATAAGCTATTTAAAATGCGATTCTAAAAATAAATTATTTGAAATTTAAAATGAATTCATCAGTTATATTATAGCTAATACTAACACCACTATACCAAAAAATATCTAAGTTTAATATGGTTATATGGTATTAATATTGATTGTTGATTGCATACATAAGCGTGTTTCTTTTTGTTCATATATTATCAAAAGGAGGGCAGTTAAGATACTGTTACTTGAGGTTTTCCTTACTGTCATTTTTCTTTGTGATATGATTGATAAATATCTCCATCTCTTCTTTGGAATGAAATTCACCAACATGCTTACGAACTATATTCCGAGTTTCCTGGTCCAATTCTGCAAGACGTCCTTCAGTATAGGAATTTGAGTCCATCATATAGGGAATTAAAGGAGTTGCATTCACAATACCGCTATCTATAAAACCATCATAATCATACATTGACATCGATCCTTTCATTTTTGAATTATACGTAACATTAGTAGAAATAAAAATAAAATCCATATAGAAAGTGTTTGTCAAAGCAGTGATTAATATGCATTTTTGTAGGTATGGCTTACAAGTTAAACGGTAGTAATCTGTAATTATTTAGTTGTCTTCTTATAAAAATCATGTCGAAGTTTTCACTATTTTCGCTATATAAATAATATTCTAATTATCCTATATAGGAGATCTTCTATTCTTATGTTCAAAAAAACATCCCATACAGTAAGACTATCCTGTATGGGATGTTTTTAAGAAAAGATAAGCTTATGCAGCTTTTATCATAATGCTATTATGCAAAGGGATTTTCAGTCTTATATAACATTCCCTTTGGCTGGTTAAAGCCGATATCTTCGACATCAAGATATTTAAATAAATCATATAAGATTTTTCCAAAATGACCAAAAGCAACTGCACCATGATGAGGATAGTTTTTCTCAATGAGTACATGGCGATAGAAGCGTCCCATCTCAGGAATAGCGAAGATACCGATGCCACCGAAGGAACGGGTAGCTACAGGAAGGATCTCACCTTCTGCAACATAAGCACGAAGCTTGGCATCTGCAGTGCTTTGTAGACGGAAGAAGGTAATGTTGCCAGGTACGATGTCACCTTCTAAAGTACCTCTAGTAATATTAGGCTCCTGATCTGGCTCTAATGATCTAGCCATAATCTTCTGGTTTTTCATAGTGGAGCTGCTTAATTTGCAAGCTGCTGTGTTACCACAGTGGAAGCCCATGAAGGTATCCTTAAGGGTATAGTTGTATTTGCCATTAATTTCGGACTGGTACATATCAGCAGGTACAGAGTTGTTGATATCTAACAGAGTTACTACATCATCACTAATGCAGGTTCCGATGTATTCACTTAAGGCGCCATAGATATCTACTTCGCAGGATACTGGAATTCCCATAGCAGTTAAACGGCTGTTAACATAGCAGGGAACAAAACCGAACTGAGTCTGGAATGAAGGCCAGCATTTATTAGCAAAGGCAACAAACTGTCTGGAACCCTTATGAGCCTCAGCCCAATCGAGTAAGGTCAGCTCATACTGAGCCAGCTTAGGCAGAATGCCTGGCATCTTATTGCCTTCGCCTAGTTCATTCTCCATGCTCTTAATAACTTCAGGAATACGAGGGTCATTCGCATGATCGTTGAAAGCAGCATATAAATCAAGCTCAGAGTTTTCTTCAATCTCTACACCAAGATTGTAGAGCTGTTTGATCGGAGCATTGCAGGCAAGGAAATCCTGAGGACGGGGGCCGAAGGAGATAATCTTTAGGTTCTTCAGACCAACCACAGCTCTTGCTACTGGTGCAAACTCAGCAATCATATCAGCTACACCATCAGCGGTACCAACTGGATATTCCGGTATGAAAGCCTTGATTTCTCTTAATTTCAGATTGTATCTAGCATTCAGCATACCGCAGTAAGCGTCACCTCTACCATCCATCAGGTCATCACCGGT
>CAYMLE010000162.1:0-5738 GCA_964391115.1 uncultured Herbinix sp.
ACATAGGGGGCGCCTTCCTTAGGATGGCGGATAGCACAGATATCTGCGTAAGAGGATACGACACGAATGGTATCGGCAATACTTTCTCCTTTAGCGGCTGAACTAGAGTCAGCGGAGGAAAATCCAAGAATATTGCCACCCAGATTTAACATAGCAGCCTCAAAACTAAGACGGGTTCGGGTGCTGGGTTCATAAAATAGGGTAGCTAACTTTCTTCCATGACAAACATCAGCATATTTCTTTGGGTTTTGAATAATGTTCTCGGCCAGATCAAGAAGCTCACTAAGCTCTGTAACAGTAAGGTCTGTCGGACTTATAATATGTCTCATAGAAACCTCCATATGGTATTAGTAGTGCTAATTATGGAAAGCATAATTCACACTCAGATATTTGTGCCTATTGACACAAACGAGTAACAAAAAGAATTTTGTATCCTAACTAAGTATTCTAATATAGGCCAGAAGAAAACACAATTAGTATTTTGTAATGTTATTTATTTGAAATTATAATAAGTAGATATGGGTTCGGTTTTATCTGACTTAGCCGGAATGAATTTCAGAAGTATAGGAAATAGGCATACACTTTTCTCTGTAATGTGGTATAATAGAAGGATACAATTATTAGACATATTAGACAAATCAGTTGAAAGGAATGCGTTATGATACAGATTTCACGGACAGGAATTAGAAATTTGGCTTCGAATGATACAACCTATGCCAGAGGACTACAGTATTACAAGGATAACCGAATTACCAGTGCGACTTATTCGAATTCTGCCAAGCAGTTCCGGATGATTGTTAAGGGTAACTATAATTATTCTGTTGCCGTGGATGAGCAGGAGGATGGATCCTTTGACTATACCTGTAATTGTCCTTCACGGCTGAAGGATCAGGGGGCCTGTAAGCATGTGGTTGCCGCCCTGTTATTTATACTAAAGTACCAGGAGCGAAGCATGCTCAGTGAAACCAAATCCCCCGAGGAGCGTAAAGCAATTCAGATCCTTGATTATTTTGCTTCTCAAGAAGATGCCTTTTTGACTGGTGAGACCTTCTCAATAGAGCCTACCATCAGCATTGCAACCATTTTAAAGGGCGACGGGGCAAGAGCCATGATATCCCTTCGGGGTGGAAGTAATCGTAAATATAAGATTCAAACGATAAAAAAGTTTTTAGCAGATCTGTACCATCATGAAAACTTTGCCCTAGGTAAGGAATTTCGATATATAGCAGGGGAGAGCACCTTTGACCATAGCTCTCAGGCTTTATTGGATTTTCTTTTGGAGGTTTATGAGATCCAGGAGGTCATTGACAACTCCCATATCTCCAAGATGTTTACAAAGGCTCATATGATTGTTACTAAGAATATGCTGATTAAAGTTATGCAGCTGTCCAGTGATCTTGGTTTTACGCTGGAGCTATATGGCAAGGTTTATCCAGGGGTGCATTTCAAGAGAGGAAATCCTAAGGTGTCCTATCAGTTATCCATGGATGAGGAGTCTGTAACGGTGAACTATCAGGGTAAGGAGGCTGTCCTGCCACTGACAGAAACAGGCGAGCTACTTTACTACGACAAGGTAGTGTATATGCCGGATAAGAAATTTATTCGAAATTTTAAGCCCTTTTATAATAGCCTGGGGAAAGATAAAGAACCCTTGGCTTTTAAAGGAGAAAGTAAGAATAAGTTCTTAGAGCATGTTCTCCCAAGAATCAGTGAAACCATGGAACTGGATGTACCAGAGGAACTAAAGAGCCGTTATATTTCCTGTGATATGGAGGCAAAGCTTTATTTTGATAAGCACAAACATGGAATTAAGGCAGAACTGAAATATAAATACGGCGATTATGAATTTAACTCCTTTGAAAATGCCAATGCAGGCTCCTTTATTATCGTTCGCCAGAGAGAAAAAGAAGACGATATTATAAATGATATTCTAAATCTGGGATTCCTACCGTATAAGAATTATTACCTTCTTAAGGATGAGGACCGGATCTATGAATTCTTATCTGGCCGAGTGATGGAACTGGAAGAAAAGGCAGGCTTATTCTATTCTGAGGATTTTAGGCGACTAGGAATAAGGGCCCCAGGGAGCTTTACGGCAGGTGTTCGTCTGAATGCCGAACTAAATATGCTAGAGCTGGATATGTCCTTCGACGATGTACCGAGGGAGGAGCTGAGAGACCTTCTTCACTCCTATCAGGTAAAGAAGAAATACTATCGTTTAAAAAATGGCAGTTTTGTAAACCTGGAGAATAAATCCATCAGTGAGTTATCGGGTATCTTAAATTCATTGAATGTAAATACAAAAACAATGGCCGAGGATCGAATTCTGTTAGATAAACAGCATGCGGTTTATTTGGATAAGGTATTTACGGAAAAAGAGTTTGAACTACTTCGGGATCAGGATTTTCAGGCCCTAACAGAACGTATTCTCAATCCGGTTAATACCAATTATGAACTTCCAGAAGATATATTGGCTACCTTACGACCATATCAGGTAACCGGATATAAATGGTTAAAGACCCTAGCGGATAACGATCTAGGAGGAATTCTGGCAGATGATATGGGACTTGGTAAAACCTTGCAGTCCATCGTGTACATTGCCTCTGGAGTGGACCGGACTGGACAAGGAGAACATAAGTCTTATCTGATCGTATGTCCTACCTCTCTTACCTATAACTGGTTGGATGAGATTGAGAATTTCGCTCCTTTCCTTAAAGCAGTTGTAATCAGTGGTATCCCTGCAGATCGTCAGGAGACGATAGAAAACTACAAGGAATATGATGTTTTGATTACCTCATATCCACTGATCCGAAGAGATATAACCAGCTATGAGAAGATCTTGTTTGATACAGTATTCATCGATGAGGCACAGTTTATTAAGAATGACTCCTCCCTGAATGCAAAATCGGTGAAAAGACTGCGGGCGAATAACCATTTTGCCCTGACCGGCACACCGATAGAGAACAGTCTTTCTGAGCTATGGTCAATATTTGACTTCATTATGCCTGGGTATCTTAATAGTCATTCAAAATTTGTGGAACTGTTTGAGAAGCCGATACTGAAAGAGGATAAAGAAGCATTAAAGGATCTCCATGACCATATTACTCCCTTTATCCTACGTCGTATGAAGAAGGATGTTCTAACTGAGCTACCTGACAAATATGAAACCAAGATGCTAACGGAATTATCAGAGGAGCAGAAGCTTATCTATTTATCCTACTTGGAAAGTATTCGGGGCGAGCTGAACTCGGAGATTGATGAGAAGGGAATTGAGAAAAGCCACATTCGGATTCTAGCAGCATTGACCAGATTACGTCAGATCTGTTGTCATCCCTCCACCTTCCTGGAGAATTATCAGGGAGGCAGTGGTAAGCTCGATTTACTGATGGAGGTTATTCCGGATGCGATTGCCAATGATCATAGAATTTTGGTGTTCTCTCAGTTCACTTCAATGCTTAAGATCGTTGAAAATGAACTCAAGGATATGAATATACCCTATTTTTATCTAGAAGGAAGTACACCTACTGAGGATCGTAATGATTATGTAAAGCGATTTAATGGAGGAGAAGGTAAGGTATTCCTAATATCCCTAAAGGCTGGCGGTACTGGCTTAAATCTGACTGGTGCCGATACAGTGATTCATTATGACCCCTGGTGGAATCCGGCAGTAGAGGATCAGGCTACAGATCGTGCTTACCGAATCGGGCAGCAGAATAAAGTTCATGTAATGAAATTAATTACCAAGGGAACCATAGAAGAGAAGATATTTAAGCTACAGCGTAAGAAGAAGGAACTATCGGATTCCATCATCAGCTCTAAGGAGGTATTTATCAATACCCTGACCCGAGAAGAGCTGGAGGAATTATTTACGCCAATGAGCTAGAAAACAGAATTAAATAAACTGATTCTTAAGGAGTGTTTTACGTATCATGAGTCCAGATCCTACGGCCAATCCGATCTTCATCAGGTCGGTAAGGATAAATGGGAACACACAGACCGTGAATGCGTAATATAGGCTAGAATCAGTACTATAGCTAAACCAGAGAGATCCGATGAAATAGCAAATCAGAAGGGAAATCAGCATTCCAAGGGTTAAGGCCACCGGCTTTGCTTTGCGAGCGATTCTCCAGGAAAAGGCTGTAATTAGAGCCATGATTGGATAGGCCATGATAAAGCCTCCGGTTACCCCGGTCAGAATATGAAATCCACCTTTAAACCCTGCAAAGACTGGAAGGCCAAAGGCACCCAGAAGGATATAGGCAAGAACGGACATTAGCGCAGACTTTGGTGGCAGGAGAGTACCAATCAGAAAGATGGCATATACGGAGAGCGTTAAGGGGATTGGGACCATCGGTATGGTTATTTGAGCCAGAACACAAAGAAGCGCAGTAAACATTCCGGTAATAACCAGGTTTTGTGTTTTACTTCTCATCGTGGAGGCATCGGAGCTGTGCCTTGGTGTAGTATGTAGCTTAGAAGGTTCAATCATTGTATAATTCCCTTTCCTTATGCGTATTTTGATTATTTATAGTAATATAATTCCTACATTCGTTATGACCAGATTGGGCGGATGCTTACTTCGCCAGAGGTTAGGGTCTCTGTTGTACCATCGGAATATTCCACAATAAGCCGTGCTCTATTGTCGATATCAAGGGCTTTGGCAGGAGTTGAGGCATTGCCCTTTAGGACTAGGATATCCTTCCCGATAAGTAGGGAGCGTCTTCGATATTCTTCGATATATTCCAGACTTGCTAAGGAATCCATAGCTTCCGCCATGTTATTCAGGACCTCTGCAGTCAGAATAGAGGTAACCGGAGTATCTTTTGGTTTTTTCTCAAAAACGGAGCCTGCGATCGACTGAATTGGTTGAGGAAAATCTGTGGTTGATACATTGATGCCAATACCAACGATGGCATAATCCAGGCTTCCTAATTCAAAATTCATGGAGGCTTCCGTTAGAATACCGCAGACCTTTTTATCTCCAATGAAGATATCATTCACCCATTTAATCTCAGCCCTTGCGCTGGAAGCTTGTTCAATCGCTCTGGCAACAGCAACGGCGGTTCCGGTCGTAATCAGTAGAGAATCCTCTAGATTAAGCTTCGGTCTTAGGATAATGGATAGATAGATACCGGTAGTACTTGGAGAGTAGAAGCTTCTTCCCATACGACCACGACCCTCTGTCTGCTCATTGGCTATGACTATGGTACCTTCCTCAGCACCTTCCATAGCTAGAGCTTTCGCTACGGTATTGGTCGAGGTTACGGTCTGACGGACATCGAGTATAAAATGCTGAGCCTTACCCTTTAAAAAGGGTTGAATACTTTCTGCAGAAAGAATATCATTTTGTGGCAGCAGACAATATCCCTTATTGGTGACTGCCGAGATACGATAGCCTTCCTTCTGGAGGGACTTGATTGCTTTCCATACGGCACTTCGCGTTACGAAAAGCTTTTCAGCCATTTTTGCGCCGTTTACACTAGTTCCCCTGTTTTCCTCTAATATTTTTAAAACCTGTTGTTTTAATTCCACTGTGATCACAATCCTTTTACATATGATGATTTAGTATACCATAGTCAAGGCCATTGTCAACCAGCGAGCGTTAAAGAGTCGACAATTCGTTGTGCAATTAAGAGTTAGTATTTCATGCTCAAGAAAAAGTTGCATAAATGTGTACAATATACAATTAATATCTCATATTCAATTATGAGATGATATCTCATGCTCAAGCAAAAGTT
>CAYMLE010000163.1:0-5683 GCA_964391115.1 uncultured Herbinix sp.
TTGATATACATTGAAATACCACTTCTTATCGATTATTAAACTGCGTTTCTTTTTAATATCATGGCTGCTAGATTACACTTCTTTTAATATCAAGGTTACTAGATTACATTTTTATATCATGGTGATTACAGCTCGATTTTCATTGGTCTCATCATTTCGTTATCTTCATGATCCAGGAGATGGCAATGCCATACATAGCCAGGTCCTGCAATTGGATTAAAGGGGAAATAATTATCTCCTGGTTTTACAGCAAAATTGGGAACGTCCTGGGGTGCATAACGAACCCTTATGCGGGTTACCTGCCCTGGATTGGAAATAATGCTATCCTTCCAGCCTCGCTCATTCTCCTCTGGTGGAATAGGGTCACCTAGCAAAAATGGTTCCAGAGGAATTACCTCTGGTGCATGATGCAAAGGTAACGGTCCATTGACCTCCTCCCAAAGAGCGGTGTATGCATCCACATTGTAATTCTGCCGACTGATTAGCTGGAATTGAATTAAATGTAGGTGAATGGGGTGAGCGCCCCCTGTCATGGTTACGATATGCCAGTCTTCCGTGGAGCCAACCTTTGGTTTCTCCGTCACTTCGGAGGACCACATCTGACCATTTAGCAGCATCTGCACCGGACCGGTAGGTCCTATTATATCGTTCAGAGTAACTATTCGACTTGGAGCATTGGGCACTAGCTGCTCAATACAGTTTAACACTGGAGGAAGCCTGCGCGGTTTAACCGGCTTAGGTGCATCGGCGGGTACCGTAAACTGCATAATCTGTCCCACGGTCTCCGGGTCTGCTGGACCACCAAAGGGGAAGGGAATCGGTGCATCATTTAATAGTCGTAAGGTGGTGCCAGGTAATACCTGTGAAAAATCAATTAGAATATCAGCCCGTTCCGAAGGAGCCAGTAAGAGGGAGGATAGTTCTGCCGGGTGTCTCAGTAAACCTCCATCGCTACCAATCTGAGTAAACGTCATGCCATTTGATAAGCTAAAGTTATAAAATCGGGTATTCGAGCCATTCAACAACCGAAAACGGTACCTGCGACGATCCACATTTAGATTTGGCCATACCTTTCCATTTACTACAATCGTATCTCCGAAGACACCAGGGACCCAATAGGGATGAATCTCCGGACTAAGTCCAGCATTGTTAAATAATAAGGAACCGTCCGTATTGAAAAGCTTATCTTGGATCAACAGGGGTATCTCATATTTACCGCAGGGCAATCTCAATCTCTTTTCAGAATGGTGCCGATGATATTTTGCCCCCTTACCATCCCTGAGTAGATAAAAGCCAGCCAATCCAGCATAAACATTGGCTCTGGTAAGCCCTAGAGCATGATCGTGATACCATAGAGTTGTAGGCTCCTGCTCGTTTGGATAATGATAAACATTCGAGGTAAAGGCTGGACCAAACTTCTTATTATACGTAAACCATGCATCTGGATGACCATCACTGTCGGAGGGAACTTCTCCACCATGAAGATGAGTAACCGTAGGCACTGGCTTCTGAGCCTCTGGAAAACCCGGTGGGAATAATGGCCAAGGTTTTGGCGGTACCATTGGCATCCCATTGGGATTTGCCCAATGCAGGGTAGGATCAACCGCAAACATGTGCTTTCTCTTTATCCTATTCACCCATTTTACTCGTACCGGAACTCCTCGCAATGCTTCAAAGGTTCCACCTGGGGAACTTATATGGTACTTAATTCTTCCCGTCTTTGGATCTTTAATTAATCCTCCATAGCCCCAAACTCTAGTTTTAGGGTATCCCTCCGGAAGTGTCTGTTGCCAGGTTTCACCGATATCAATTTTATAATGATGTTCCAGCTTCTTTACTCTTTTCCCACATTTTTTCTCACAGGTTTTCTCAATATGAGGCAAATATACCGGTGGCTTTTCTAATTGATTCACGTACTTTGGTATCGTCCTTGGATCCAGTTTAATCTTTTCAACGGATTCCTCTTCCTCACAATTTATCGTATTTATCGTACGTTTTATTTTATAAGCTGTCTGTTTTAGCTTATAGTATTTATTTCTAGAGTTATAGAATAACATCATATTACCTCCCAAATATACGATTACAGAATATCATATGAATCTTTCGCTATAATCGTTCACATTTCGACATGTTTATAAGAGATAATAAAAAAATGACTTCACATAAAAAAGTGCTTGTGTAAAACAAAAAGCTGACCTTTACTTTATAACAAACAAGGGTCAGCTCTTATTTAATTTACTTTATATAAAACACAATAACAATCGATTACGAAGCATGTCAGATAATCTTATGATTCACTAATCTCATCAACGAACCGGTCACCAAGGCCCTTCACATTCACGTTCTTTGTTGTCCTTGCATCTAGGCTATCTGCCATTACCAGGTTCTTCATATCGATACCCACGGCGCTTTGTACGGTTTCAAATACCTTAGCCATAACTGCAGGCACATGATCAGAAACACTTTCAATACCACCACCATATATCTTAATATCGGATATCTTACTGAGCGGCTCAGCTACCGCTTTTGCAATCTCCGGTAACTTATCAATCAGCTTATCGGCAACAGCTGCATTCGTATACTTTTTAAATGCCTCCGCTTTCTTCTCCATGGCTTCTGCTTCTGCCAAGCCCTTGGCTCTAATAGCCTCAGCCTCAGCCATACCCACCATGCTGATGGCTTTTGCCTTTGCTTCACCACTTACTGCTTCTGCATCCGCCTCTGCGATTGCTCGTACCTTGATTGCCTCAGCTTCCGCAATGGCTTCTGCTTTATTTGCCTCGGCTCTTGCCTGGGCTTCTGCAATCTTTGTATACTTCTGGGCATCGGCTTCTGCCATCTTCTGCTCTCGATCCGCATTTGCCGGCTCAACAACCTTTGTCTTCAATTCTTCTTTGGTTTTTTCTGCTCTCCGTTGCTCTAACTCGATCTGCTTCTGCTCTCTGGCGATATCCACCTGTAGTTCAGCTTCCTGCAGCTCCTTCTGTTTCTGTTGCTTTAGGATATCTGCTTCCATCTGTGCGGCAATAATATCCTTATAGGTAATACTCTTCTGGATCTCATAAGCTGCATCTGCTTTCGCCTTAGCCGCTTCTTGTTCCATACGGTATATAGCTTCTTGAACACCCTTAGACTTCATGGCAGCGCTTACTTCTGTTTCAGCCTCCAATCGGGCTCTCTCACCCTCCTTGGTTGCCTCGGATTTCTTAATGGACTCTTCCTTGAAAGCCATCGCCTGAGCAATCTCAGCATCCTTCTTCTTCTCTGCGATCTGCTTTGCACCCAATGCTCTTATGTAACCATTGGTATCATTGACATCCTTAATGGAGAAATCCTTTAGCTCTAATCCCATTTCCCCAATCTTAGTTCCAACCACTTCCTGTACCTTCGCAGAAAATGCTTCTCGGTCATTATAAATCTGCTCGACCGTCATAGAAGCAACGATTTCACGAAGCTTACCTTCTAGGATTGAAGTAACCTGTTCCGAGATAGACTTCTGAATCTGCGCCTCATTTCCCCCGATAAATTGCTCCGTGGCAGCATAGATACTTTCATGCGTATTTCGAACCTTGATCACTGCTGTACCAAGAACATCAATCGGCACGCCCTGGGAGGACATTGTCTGTGAGGTGTTGATGTTTAACTGAATATTTCCCAAGGATATCGTGTCAGTTCGCTCTAAAACTGGTATTACCAGACCGCCTCCGCCGGTGATAATCCTTTTCTTAAGACCGGTAACCACCATGGCTTTGTCCTGGGACACCTTTTTCCACATGCGGAATATACTTGTCAAAACAGCCAAACCTGCGGCAACGGCAATTACCGTGATTACGATTGGCGTAAAATCAATTCCGCTTGAAGCAAATAAATTCATGTTACTACCTCCTGGTATATTTTTATTTTTTATTTAAACTTTAAAATAACCGATTAAAATGTAACCTGTTTTTTGCTACAATTCATATCCTTATTCATACTTGTTTTTAGGCTCTACTATAAATATTCCATTCTCAATCAATTTTACCTTAACAACTCTTCCTGTCTCCAATCGTAGTTCTTGATCCGTACATCGGGCTGGATAACTCACCTTGACATTTGATAGGGTCGTAAAACTTACGCTTCCAAGTTGACCTGGCAAAATGGTCTCAACGATCTTACCATCATACATTAACAGCTCATTTTCATCTAAGCCATAGCTTCTGGTCTGGATCCGTTTTAAGGTCTTCACAATGGTCTGAATCACCACGGATGAGGCATAGCCTGCAATCACAGATATGATAAGGGTAATCAACCTCCCCTTACCAGAATAGGTCAAAATTGAGCCCACCGCTCCAAAGGTAATTGCCAGTGTAGATATCGCCATAAGAGAGGTTGGTAGTAATCCGAGAGAAAATGCAGATCCAAAGTCTGTCTCTATCCCAATGTCACCATCTAGATCGACATCAACATCGAGGTCTACATCCAGATCCGTATCTAGATCAAATCCAGTCTCCAGGCCATCGCCCACTTCTAGGTTAAACGCTGATCCTGCATCGATATCCAACCCATCACCTGATCCGATATCCGCGTCGGCGCCATCTCCAAAAAATCCGAATATTGTACTGACTAGAGGAAGAATTGCTCCACCGGCTAGAAAACATAGGTACATTGTAAACACATCATCGACCTCCTTTACAAGGTTAATAATATTATATCAGAGTTATAACAATTTGAGGGGATTTTAATCTATTTTTAACATATTTTTAAATGTGTTAATATTTATGGTAACCTTAGTTTCTATTCTTAAGATAAAAAAAGAACATCTATCTCCATATCTGAATCAATGACCTTATCCAACCGGCATCGAACAGTATATGGAGCTCATAAATGTTCTTAATATATCTTTTATAGTATGGAGCTTTCCTATTAACGTTCAAACCTAAACATAAGATTGGCTAAGGGTGACGTTTACGAAGCGCCTCCTATAAACGGTATAAAAACATAATTTTTATTAGAAAGCCTTCGATTTATTCATGTGAAATCCTAGATAATAATAGTATGGATAGATAGCCCAGCACAAAGGTAATCACTGATATCACTCCAACAAAGATCCACCAGGAGGCTTCCACTCCTTGCGGTACCGCTGGTATAATCTTATCTTTAAATATCTCGGAGGTGGAACCGAGCACAAAGCCTATGATCATACAATAGGTTGGATGGGTAAATCGATTCATCGTCCATTCAATTGGCTTAGTGATAAGAAAAATACCAATTAAGGTGGAGATACCTAATACCCCGATGTATACAATATCAAATTTTGTAATGGCCGCCAGCATCGAATCATACATACCAAGTACCAGCAACATATGTGACGTGCTTATACCAGGTAGAATCAAGGCCAGAGCAATGATAATGCCGGTGACTAACAACATACCATAATGAGCAATTCCCGATCCACTGTTTACATCCATATTACCGGCCGGAATAAAGCCAATGGAAATCACAAGGACTAAACCAATCAGGAAATAGATATAGGAGGAGAATCCCCACTTTGTTCCCTTCGTCTTATGGTATAATGCAGGGATTCCGCCAATTACAGCTCCCAAGAAGAAAAAGGATACCGGTACCGGGAATTTCTCTAGTAGCCATTTGATTGCAAATGCTAACGATCCAATTCCTATTCCTGCGCCCACACAAAACTTTCCCA
>CAYMLE010000164.1:0-3155 GCA_964391115.1 uncultured Herbinix sp.
AATGACCAGTCCCAAATGTATACAGTATCCCATCATTCATCAATGTTTCAGCTATCATTTTAGCTGCTTGCTCCATAGATGCACTTTGTGTCTCTATTACTTCTTTGATCAGTTTTTCAACATTGTTTATATATTCCAATCCCTTTGGCATTTGCTACACTCCTGTCATCGTCACTCTAATATTATCCAGTATCTCTTGGTTTATCGGCAACCCTCTTTTGATCATGGCATATATTACGGCTCCTGTCTCCGGTTTAAACTCAGGAAATCCTATTTTTGTGTTTGGATACACCTGATGGACCTGCTCAATGAAAGCATTGGATATACGAGGATTCTTATGAAGCACACTTCCATACATGCCAATAATACAATCCTCACTGCCAACTTTATCAACCAGCCTGCATGCATATCCTACCAGTGTTTTAACCGCTTGGTCAATAATGGAAATAGCTACCTTATCCCCTTGCTCTGCTGTTTCAATGACTACCTTGCCAAAACCAGCTATCCTGGATGTTGAAAGGGGAGGATTATAAAAAATATCTATAAGCCCCCGATGAGTATCGGCCTTAAAAAACTCTAATACTTTTTGTTCCAGTATGGTTTTCTCCCCCAGCCCTTCCGCACTTTTCAATGCCGCATCTATCCCTTGAAGAGCTATATCATACCCACTTCCTTCATCACGAAGCAGATATCCCCATCCGCCTAAAATATGGACTTTGCCAACTTGGTCCATAGCAATGGCAATAGACCCGGTACCACTGACTATCATGATGCCCGGCTTGCCCAGTGTCATCCCCATTAAAGCCATATATACATCACTATGCATCTCAACCTTTTCAGCTGGGAAGATCCCACTGGCAAAAGAATCAACGAAGTCTCTGTCGGGCTCATAATCTAGAGATGACATGCCTATTGAAATACATTCATAATCGGATATGCAGTACTGCTCCAAAAGCCGGTCAATGGTTTCTTTCATATTTGCCTTGGCTGTATCCATATTTGAAGTATAGAAATTGGTCTGCTCTCCCAGGGATTTTCCTATTATATGACCCTTCTCTGTTATGGCAATAGCAGCCGTATAAGTGCCGCCGCCGTCTACACCAATAAAAACTTTCTCTTTCAGAAGTGTCACCTCTTTTCCTTGAATTGGTTTGTATAAGTAATTTATAAACACACTTTATTAATTACCTCTATAGTAACCATAGCCCACAGCTTTGTCAAGAAAATTCAATTCACTATCTGAAAACTCTCCAACGCAAGTATGATGTTACAATAGTAAGTCTAATAGCTGCAACTTTACTTCGGCAAGTGAGTATTTGCAGCTTGATAATATTACCTAGTAACTGTGCCCCGGAGTTTACCATGTTGGTTGCTAATGCCACTAATAAACCTAGCGGTACTCTCCAATATATTAACCGTGGTTATATCCTTAAGTTTGGTATCAAAGGAGTGTCCGCCTTTCCCGTGAACCAAAAAAGTATGCTGTATATTGAACCTCTTTAACCTATCAGCAAACTTCATAGAGGAGTTGAATGGTACGATAGTATCTAGTTTTCCATGAACCAGTAAACATGGAATCATGCTTTCGCTAACCCAGTTTATAGGAGAATAATAATCATAGATTTGCTCCTTTGGAACGGGAATGCCTTTTAAAGTTTGACTGGTTGCAAACCTGGCAAATATGGATTTGCTTTCAGAAACAAAAATATCATTTAAATCCGTAGGGGCGTAGTAAGCCACTACGCCCTTTATGCCGGACATCATCTCTTCATTCTTGTTATAAGTATGGTAGGCAGAATACAATAGAGAAAGGTGCCCACCGGCTGACAACCCCATTAATATAATTTTATCCTTGTCAACCGATAGTCTTTTGCTGTTCTCCCTAACATAATTCAGCGCATCTGTATAATCCAGTAGAATGTCATCCATGGTATTCCTATAGCCATATCTGTAGTCAATGCTGACTACAGCGCAGCCTTTGGAAGCCAGATACTTGCACCAGGAGACATTATTAGGTTGATTTCTAAACCCGGATACCCATCCTCCGCCATGGCAGAAGAACACCAGACAGGCAGCCTCCCTATTTCCTGAAGGGAGCCAAAGATCCAGCTTCAATTCATTGTCCTTAGCTTCTTTATATACAAAGGTCTGGGGTTTGATTTTTCTGCCGGTCTCACCGGAATTTATAGGCACTCTGGAATTAATTGTTTTCCAAGCAAATATAAAAACGGACATAAGAAAGTAAAAGAATCCCAAAGCCAGGTCCTCTATTGCAAGCACAAGAAATATCACTACCATATACAATTTGTTTACAAAAAAGAAAGAGGCTTTAAGCCTTTTAATAAATTTACCCATAAACCTCCCTGATACCCTTGACTGTCTCCAATATTTCTTTATTGTACAAGAAGAAATTAACTCCGTCAGCTCCTGCTTCTCGCACTTCTTTTATACTGGATGTCAGCTTGTTGTCATCCAGCAGTATGATAGGTGCAAGCATATTATTGTATTGCAGTAAAGCCCGTGCTTTTCTGGTTTCAATCCCAATACAGGATGCCGGCAAGCCTCTTCTGATGTCTTCCGGTCTTTCATACCCACTTAAGTCAAAGCCTGTAAGATATGATATCATCCTTACAGCTTCCCTGTCGTCAATGCTTAATGCCGGTATAAACTTTTCAGCCAGCTTGGCAAGCTCGGTATTCAGACAGGCCGGTCCTTCTCCCTGCTGATAGGACCTGTATATCATTGGTGCAAAAATATCCACATGTTTTCGAATATCCACATAGCTCTGACCTACCAACCCGGCCAGACTTGGAGTAAATATGTAAACAGCCATCAAATTGCCTTCTTTGCTTTCCCGGACAGCCTGGGAAACCGCTATAATATGTTCTGTTGTGCAAATCCTTCTAAAGTCCAACCAATCCAAAACACCAGGTAATGACTGGAAGAAGCAGACCATATCAAACCCTCCCAGGAGAGCATCAGCCCAGTTGATCTCTCTTCCTTCGCCTTCATTGTTTATCACATCATAGAGCTTTTTAACATCCCGGTGCATTCGGTTAAAATCGAATCCAAGGCTTTCAGCCTTTTGCCGGCAATCACTGCAAAAACAGGTAAACAAGGAGTTAAAATCCGGACTGGAACAGGGTGATGAAAAC
>CAYMLE010000164.1:3165-5488 GCA_964391115.1 uncultured Herbinix sp.
CTAAAAAGATGCCTTTAACCCCTTTTGCAGATGCCTTTCGCTTGACCTCTTGGATATTGTACTCCCGCACCTCAACTTTATTAGGGCATGTGGAGCCGAACCAAAGATGTTTATTGCCATGGACATCTTCACTTAAATATCTGTCATCATTGAATTCTCCGCTTGCCCCAAAAGTGCCGGAGAAGACGTAAGGCTCTAAGCCATACTCCTGAGCCATGTCTATCATCTCCTGGTCAAAGGAAAGCACCACTGCATCAAAATTTAGCTCCTGCAGGATTCTAAAACTTCCTTCTATGTCATTTTTATCAACACCATGCATAAAGTACTTCAATTGCTATGCCTCCTCAATATATGGCTTCTTAGTTATGGTTTTTGTCTTTAGGCATCGATTCCGAGAAAACTGTTAGCCAAGATTCCAATTACAAAGGAAATCAAAGCAACACCCAGGGTGATAAACAGCATCTCTAGAAACCGACTGCCAAAGGGCACGGATTTAACTACCGAAACAAAATAATTAAAGAACAGTATGATAAGTATGACACTCAGTATCATAATAACAAATGCTGTAATATACATTTGTGTTGGCACTAAAAGGTATGGGAGCACCATGATAATGACTGCTACAAGATATGCTGCTCCTGTATATATACTGGATTTGACGGCAAATGGCCTTGCTCCTCTCTCGACAGGCGCATTATTATGTCAGACTCTTTTTTATCCTTAGTACGTTTGGCAAGATTTTTGTAAACCAAACAATCAGTAATTTCAGCCTTTTGATATTTTAGTATAAGCCTCATAGTTTCGGCACTTATATTTTGACGCATGCTATCCTCCATTCTGCCTCTATGATTGGCGGCTGTTATCTGTAATGCCTTGAGTCAACCTGGTAATAACATATTAGAAAGCCTTTTCAATTTCTTCTCTTACAATCTGAACCCATTTGTTTACATTCTGAGGCTGATAGCTGATAGTTTCAACATCCTTTAATGTGATATCAAAATGATTGCCATTTTTCTTAAAAATTTCAAAGTTCTCCTGCATATGTTTTCTGACATAATCCTCATCAAGGCCGTAGCTGATCATTGTGGCAGGATTTGGCCGCCAGGACAGTATATAATCTTTTCCTATCTGTTCTGCACTTATCCGCCTCAAATTTTTGATCTTTCTCAGGCAATCTATTTTGTTTGTAAGATCCTCACAACAGCCATAGGCTGCCAGACCGAACTTTTCCAAAATGGGAATTTGATATTGAAGGAGAAACTCATAGTATGAATCCGGGCCGAATGTAGTGTACTCCTGGGAAGCCATATACCACCATAATTCATTCCTTTTTGCCCCGCAAACATTGGGAACAGGATCCCTTAGTTCCTCTGCATAGGACATAGCCTGATTTTGATGGCTTGTAAATGAAAAATCATTGGCTGCTTCAGCTTCTTCATGGACCTTCAGTATTGCATCCCTCATGAACCCAAGAAGCTTGTGAAACCATTGGGGTCTGTCATAGGCGTCCCACATAATCTGTTCAAGACCACGTAGCTTGGCAAGGTCAGTGGAAATATCGCCGGTCCAAAACTGAAGCATAGGCCCACGATTGAGGTCTACAGTTATAATATCACCTATTGCATTCTGCAGTTTTTCATAGCGCTCACTGGTAGCTGATTCGTTAATTTTATGTTGGGGCATGACCAGGCGTTCAATATCCTCTTCATTTACTATTTCCGGTTCAAAGGCCGCTGCCCCTCCCGCTTGAACTTTCTCACCCAGCGATACCCGAACTCCCCATCTCTTATCAATGGGAGGATCATATACTGCATTTACAGTTACCCATGGCTCGATTATAAAATCATCTCCAATGGTATCCCTGAATTTCATCATATGGAAATAGTATTCGTAGCTTCTAAAGAATGGATCTTCACACTTCAGGTCTTTGGGATCCAATATCTCAGAAAAGGCAAAAGCACGAACATAGATTAAGGGGCGATCTCCCTTAAAGCTGTTGAGCTTCCTCCATGCCTTTCTTCTTTCATTCTGGATTGGCTTGTTGGCGATCTCATTTACCTCTTTTGCAAGTTCTCTTAGCAGCTTAATATCCTTATTCATAGAGTACCCCCATCGATTAATCTTTAGCTATTTGCGCTTATCTCCAAAAATTGCTCATGTCCTTTTTATCCTCTATATTGTAAGCCACTATTTTATCAAGTAAATCAAAATCTACTTCATCGGTCCATTTGATCCTAAAAATTTGCTGGCTGTGAGAATAGCCCGCTTGCTCAATTTCTTTTTCAAACAGTTTAATAACAACCGATTCGGGAGCCACTGATAA
>CAYMLE010000165.1:0-5387 GCA_964391115.1 uncultured Herbinix sp.
ACCAAAATATATACATACAAAATGGGGTGTAGGCTATTTTTTCCAGGATCAAGACTAAACTACACTTACTGAGTAGCATGAGAATGAATTTACTGCTGATATTCATAGTGGTAGGTATCGTCCCACTGTGTTTTTTCTCTTTTATTTTGTTGGATAATTATGAGGATAAAGCAATTGAGAACCGGTTTACTGCTCTACAATCCCAAGCAAATATGCTGGGGAATATGGTGCAGCAGACCGGTTACCTTAGCTTTGCCGAGGCAACCGGGGTTGATGCTGAGGCAGCCAGAGTTGCAGAAATATATCAGGGTAAAATACTTATCATAAATAACAATCTGAATATCGTTACAGATACCTATGCACTGGAAAAAGGTAAGTATTTATTATCAAAGGAAGTAATCCAGAGCTTTACCGGTACTCCACCACACAGAGTTTATGATAAGACAAATAAAAATCTGAAATTAACCTATCCGATCACCGTTGGCAAGGATGTTGTCGGTGTTATTGTCATGCACTCCTCTACCAAGCAAATACAGGGTATCTTAGACAGTATGGAACAAAGGGCAATATTGTTTACATTAACTTTTTCTATCTTTATTGTTGTAATAGCGGTGTACTTTTCAGGAAAGTTGACAAAACCGCTTACCAGTGTTGTAAACTCCATCGACCGGCTGACGGAAGGGTATATGGAGGAGGGAGTATCCATTAATGGATACTATGAGGTTGAGAAAATATCGGATTCCTTTAATCAGATGCTAGCCCGAATGCAGAAGCTGGAGAGCTCGCGGCAGGAGTTTGTCTCGAATGTGTCTCATGAATTGAAGACACCTATAACCTCAATTAAAGTATTGGCGGACTCGCTCTTAATGCAGGAGGACATACCGGTGGAATTGTACCGGGAATTTCTTGTGGATATCACGGATGAGATAGAAAGAGAAAATAAGATTATCAATGATCTGCTGTCCTTGGTTAAATTAGATAAGACCGCTGGTGATGTGAATATAACCAGTATTAATATCAATGAGCTTTTGGAGCAGATACTAAAGAGATTACGGCCAATAGCCAAAAATAAAAACATTGAGATGATATTTGAAAGCTTCCGTCCCGTTGTGGCTGAAGTGGATGAGGTTAAGATATCTCTGGCGGTTTCGAATTTAATTGAAAATGCCATTAAATATAATATTGAGGAAGGCTGGGTACGGGTTTCACTCAATGCGGATCATAAGTACTTTTACGTTAAAATATCCGATTCAGGTATCGGAATTCCAGAGGATGCCCAGGACTCGATCTTTGAACGATTCTATCGTGTAGACAAAGCCAGATCCAGAGAATCTGGAGGAACTGGCCTCGGACTTGCGATTACGAAAAATGCAATCCAGATGCACCGAGGACAAATCAAGGTTTATAGCAAAGAAGGCGAAGGAACCACCTTTAATGTAAGGATTCCATTAAATTATATTGCGTAAGGGCAAGCCCTTTATAAATAATGAAAATTTTCAATTTACTTGATTTATGTATAGACAAGTAATGAAGGCTTTTAACAGGATTTGAGGGTATTCGGAACGATATACAGCTGGAGGACGAAATGAAGAAGTGGATGTATGCAATACTACTATTATTGACGGCATTATTAACCGGCTGTAATAGGAATGGGTCGAGCAGCCAGATAGACTCAAATATATATAAAATATATTATATTGATAGTAAGACTTCCGGAATTGTCAGTGAAGCTTATGAGCCAATGGGGACAACAAAAGAGGAGTTGGTAGTCGAGCTTCTAATGATGTTGAAATCAGAACCGAAGAATATGGTGTACCGGAAGGCAGTACCAGATATTGTTACCGTAAAGGATTATGAGTTTAGTAATCAGGACAGCCTTACCATTAGCTTTGATCCAAACTATTCCGAATTGAAGGGAATACCGGAGGTACTATGTCGGGCAGCGATTGTAAAGACTTTAAGTCAGATTCCGGGACTGGAGTACATTAAATTTAGTGTCAATGGTCAACCGGTTATTGACTCCAATGGAGTTCAAATTGGTTTGATGACCGATGAGGATTTTATTGAAAGCACAGGAACAGAGATAAATTATAAGGTAATACTTTATTTTGCTAGCGAGGATGGAAAATCATTGGTTTCCACTAATTCGGTTATCTATTATACCGGCTCAGGCTCGATTGAGGAGATGGTGATCAATCAATTGATTAACGGACCCACAGAAATCGGGATGCAGAACACAATTCCAAGTGGAACTACCCTACTCAATGTAACCGCTAAAGATGGTATCTGTTATGTGGACTTTAATGAAAAATTCTTAGAGGCTATGCCCGCTATTACGGATAAGGTTACGATTTACTCCATCGTTAATTCTCTCGTTGAATTACCGAATATTAATAAAGTACAGTTTTTGATTAACAGCTCCATCCGTGAGACCTTCCGCGAAAATACGTCCTTCGATGGGTTTTTTGAACGCAACTTGGAGATCGTAGAAGAAGGAAGTAGGTAGATGTTGAACTGACCCCCATACGTTATCCCTGATTATTTGATATACCCCTTGTCAAGCAGACAGGCCAAATATCTAATATGAAGTGCTGATGAGCGACCACACAAATTTGTGTGGTCCTTTTTCTAATCGTAAAGTTCAGGTAAGGACAACCAGCCTATACATGATTGCCAGCAGTAATGCTAATTGCTTCAAACTTATAAATAGTTTTAATGCCGGCATTATAGATAATATATAAATATTAGTTATAGTTTAGGCTAATATAGCAGAAAATGTTATTACATACTTGAGAGAAGGTCATCGCTAAGATATAATGATAGCAATTTAGATTTACACATTTAGAGTTGAGCAGACAAAGTAGAAAATTATTTTTGAAATGTTGCGAGATGCAATAATTACATGTCTAATATAAGAAAGGGGACTCTGGATAGTGATAAAAAGGCCCTTGCTTTGGATACTGGGAGCCTATATCTTAGGAATTCTCCTTGCATGGTATCGAGCACATCAATTCTTACTTTTCTTTATAATCCTAATATATTGTATTATTCTAATCTCCCTAGTATTTGATATTAAGGAACTCATTAATGGGAAAAAGACACCTGCCGGGCATAATGGTGTGACTACCCAACAAACTAGATCATATAGAGGCATTATTAAACGAGGCCTGTCTTCGTATCGTGGTAATATAAAAGATAACTTTCTATGGATTCTCCCTTTTCTTCTCCTACTGGGCTTCTATGGGATGAAAACTGGAATGAGCCCCGCGCCTGCAGATCATAGTTTCGAGGAAACAGTACCCTGTACTGTAACCGGAGAGATTACCATGGTAGTCGATAAATCCTGGGGCAGAGCATTATATGTTAGGAATAATCGACTTGATATATCAGGGTTTGATCCATTTCTAGTAGAAAATATAATTGTCTATTGTTCTGATGAGCAGAACTATCGAATCGGTAATAAAATTACCGTATCTGGAACGCTTAATAAATTTTCTAAGCCCTCCAATCCGGGGCAATTCAATGAATTAATGTATTATAAGATGCAGAATATCTCCTATAAGGTAAAGGCAGAGGAGATAATAATTGTTGATTCCAATTATTCGAAGCTGTATCATTATCTGACCCAGATAAAAGAAAGATTCTTAAAGGTTTACGAAACAATTCTTCCGAAAAGGGAAGCGGGTGCTATAGTCGCTATGCTGTTGGGAGAAAAAAATCTGCTGGATCAGGAGATTAATGAGCTTTATCAGGAAAATGGGATATCCCATATCCTTGCTATCTCAGGTTTACATATCTCCCTAATAGGTGCTGCAGTATATTCCTTGCTTCGCAAATGCAAAACTGGGCTAATCCTTGCCACGATAAGTTCTATTCTTATTGTCTATTGCTATGGTATTCTAACCAATTTCAGTATATCGACCAATCGGGCAGTGGTGATGTTTATCATCATGCTTATGGCTAAAATCTTTGGTAAAACCTATGATATGTTATCTGCATTATCGTTATGTGCCTTAATTATTCTCTTACAAAATCCGCTTCAAATATTTCATGCAGGTTTCCTCCTATCGTTTGGCGCAGTTTTTGGATTGGCGGTATTGTTACCCTGCTTTCAATCTCTCATTTCGGTTAAAAATCCCCTATTAGACGCAGTTCTAGTCAGTATTAGTGCTCAAATCATGACGCTTCCCCTTATCTTAGTATTCTTCTACCAGTTACCAGTTTACAGTGTGTTTATAAACCTACTGATCATACCCAGCTCCTCAGCCTTAATCTTATCTGCCCTGGTAGCGGGCATTCTGGGATTGTTTTCTCTTCCAATCGGTATTTTTTTCATCGGTGGGACCAATTATATACTCAAGCTTTATGAATATTTTTGTAGATTAGGAAGCAATATCCCAGGGAATCTGTATACTGTTGGTAGCCCGGATGCCCTACGAATCATGGCATATCTTCTATTATTAATCCTTTTCCTATGGGGAAGCTATCGATATAAGAAAAAATGGTGGCTATTACTTCCTGTGTTGGCTGTAGTAGTACTTATCGTTCCTAGAGGACGGGAGGGTTTAACAATTACTATGTTGGAGGTAGGGCAGGGCGAAGCAATCGTTATCGAAAATGAAACAGGAACCACCTATTTGATTGATGGAGGAAGTGCTGACACCAGCAGGGTGGGACAGAATCGGATTCAACCCTTTCTTTTGTACAACGGCATAGACCGAATTGATTATGCTGTGGTTTCTCATTGTGACCTGGACCATATCAGCGGTTTGGTTGAATTAATTGAGAAAAGTGCCAGTGGACAAAGAATTCGAATAAGGAATCTGGTATTGCCTTATATTCATATTGATGATGAGGTTCGGATGAAATATATAGAAAGCATCAGAACCGAAGAGGAAACCAAGGTCACATATACCAATCAAGAAAAGGCAGTTTTATCATATTTAGAGTTAGAAACAATAGCAAGAAAACATGAAATACCAATATATTACCTTAAGGCAGGTGATCAGATTAAGGACGGTGAATTAATCCTAAGATGCTTGCATCCAAAGGAAGACTTTGCCTACTCCTCCTCCAATTCTTATTCCACGGTACTCAGTGCGTCCTATGGAGATTTTGATATGCTTCTGACTGGAGATCTGGAGCGAGAGGGTGAGAAGGGTTTCATAGTTGATCTCGAGGATTATGATGTGCTAAAGGTGGCACATCATGGGTCGAAGAATTCGACAAGCGAGGAACTATTGTCAATAATCAGACCTGAGATATCGTTGATTTCGTGCAGTAAGAATAATAGATACGGTCATCCACATGAGGAATTAATGGAACGGTTGAAAGGGATGGAAAGCAATATTAAGATTACATATGAATGTGGAGCAATCATCATAAAG
>CAYMLE010000166.1:0-5322 GCA_964391115.1 uncultured Herbinix sp.
ACAAAACGATTCATTGGTTTCCACAAGAAGAAATCGTAGAACACGGAAAATAAATTGAGAACATACTATTTGCCTGATTCGATTAATGTTATCAGCGAAAGCAAGTAATGAGATTGCTTGGATTAATAAGGTAGATGAGCATTCTGATGGTAATTTTGCAGTAATTAGGTGGAGTGCAGATGAAATTAAGGGTGCGAAGCTTTTCGACTTGTAAGTAAGAAGAACTAAAAGTATATATAATAAAAATGCTGTTGTGTTCAACTTGTGTGAATGCAACGGCATTTTTTGATACAGCATATACCCGTAAAATTTAGAAGGTATATCTATATGGTGAATGACCGCAAATTATCACGCAAGAATGGTATTCATAACATAGCTTTATAAATATGGAAAAGCATGGAATGATTTCTAGGTTTATGTTAAAATAATAATTGTGAACATATAATTTAATGTATCTAATTGGGTACGTACTATTCAGACATACCCAAATTAATCAGAAAAATTAGTATCACCTAAGTCGAAAAATCTAGTATATTAGGAAGTGAATAAGCATGAAGAAAAAAATAAAATCATATGGACTAATTATTGTATTGGCGATAATATTTTATCTGATGCTATCTACACCACATAGCAGAGCATTAGGCGATATCGTACTTGAGTTAATTGGATTGAAGGCCTGGACTGACGGATATAACGGGATGCATTTGACTGTTATATATTTTGGTATCATATTTTTCATTGTTTATATGTTATACAAAAGAATTACAATAGATGAATCGAATAAGAAAATAAAACACAAATTATTATTATTTATCTGTTCCGTGACTATATTATATTTAAGCCATAGTGCGATAGTGCATATGATGATGCAAAATGCGGATGGACTTAGTTCGATAGCAATAACTTCATCCGGTAATTCTTATCAATATACAATTGTGGATGGAGAACTAGAAGAATTTGAATGTGAATTTTCTTTAACGAATTATTCAAGAGAAGCAAAACACTTTTCTGTAGCTGGCTATATCAATAATATAACTAAATTTGAAATATATAATAAGCAGGGTGAATTGGCTAAGTTTTATTTGCACAGTAAAGGATCAAGTATTTACAAAATTAATAATGATAATTTTGAGATCAAAGTAAATAGCATTGATATGCAACAGTATTCTGGTGGTAGTGGGATAATTGATTCTTTAATTCTTATTGATGATAATGGAAATTCAACCAAGATAAAAAAACTAAGGGATCGGGGTATAGATAAGTAAAGAAGAAAGTTCAAAAGAAACATTGTTCAGTTCATAGGTAAGTATATTTTTTTATCAAACTTTACTTTTGAGTTAATTTTATTATAGTGATTATTAATGATCCAAAATCAGATTACAGATTTACCAAAAAAGACATTGAAGAGAGTGAGTTTACTATGAATGCAAATCAATTTAAAGAATATTATGAGAAGATACGAGAAAACTGTACAAAGGTTATTATTGGTAAAGAGGAATGTATTCGAAATATTGTAATTGCCTATCTGGCAGGTGGACATGTGTTGTTGGAGGATGTTCCTGGTACTGGTAAGACTATGCTTTTTCGAGCATTTACAAAGTCTGTGGGTGGGAGCTTTAAACGAATCCAGTTTACACCGGATATTATGCCTTCCGATCTAACCGGTATTAATTTTTATAATAATAAAAGTGGAGAGTTTGAGTTTCGTCCTGGCCCTTTGTTTGCCCAGATGGTTTTGGGTGACGAGATTAACCGGGCTACACCCCGGACTCAATCAAGTCTTCTGGAAGCTATGGCAGAAGGACAAATCACGATTGATGGAACCACATATGCACTAGAAAAGCCTTTTATGGTAATGGCAACTCAGAATCCACTGGAATCTGGAGGGACTTTTCCTTTGCCGGAGGCTCAGAAGGATCGATTTATGATGAAGTTGTCACTGGGGTATATGAAGAGGGAAGAAGAGCTTATGGTGCTTTCGAGAGAATCTTCCGATGATATTCTAGCACTTATCGGTCAGGTAGTGACTACAGATGAAACTTTAAAGCTACAGGAAAGTTATCATCAGGTTGAGGTTAGTAATCCAGTGAAGGAATATATCATGGATATTATAGATAAGACTAGGAATGACCGTCGTATTTTATTGGGTGCCTCCACAAGAGCAGCTCTTTCTCTTTATCAGGCATCGCAGTTAATGGCCGCTATTCAAGGTCGTACTTATGTCATTCCGGAGGATGTGAAAAGCTTAGCCGGATGTATTATAGAACACAGAATGAGTTATGCAGGAGTGATTCGTGATAATGAGGCAGCCCGTATCTGCCAGGAGATAATTGGTGAGGTACCGGTACCAACAGAAACAGTAATATCCATGGGAGAGGTATAATGGTCATATTTCTAGTTGTATTAGTCACTTTTGGAACGATTCTCGAATTGCTTTCCTTAAAAAACAACTTATCAAATCTTCGATACCAGTGTGTCCCTTCGAAATATGGATGTGAGCCTGAGGAAGTGTTTCAGATTCAGACTACGGTATCCAATTATGGATTAAGAACGATACCATTTCTGAAACTAGAAGAAATGTTTCCTATGGATATCAATATCCGGGCCAATGATAAAGAAGAGATGGAGGATTCCAGAAGTTACATACATGTCAGTATGCTGTATATACGAGGGAAACAGAAGATAACCAGAACCATTCCGGCAACACTACCTCATAGAGGACTTTATGTTCTTGAAGGCTGTAGAATGCTTGGTGGAGACTTCCTGGGTATCCGCGAAAATAGTATGAAGGTGGAACAGCGGGAAGAGATTACTATATTTCCAAAGTCTTTAAACGATGATACCATACTTCAGGCATTGTCCGGTTACTATGGAGATTTCTCTGTAAGACGTTTCTATATTGAGGATCCCATTCTGGTTAGTTCCTATCGAGATTACACAGGGAGGGAGCCCATGCGTTCTATCAGTTGGGCTCAAAGTGCAAGGAAAAATCAGCTGATGGTTAAGGAATTTGATCATACGATGGATATGTCGGTAACTATTCTGCTGGATGTCTATCTTCATTGGTCGGAGGGAGCCAATCAGGAAGAATTGGAGTACTGCTTTTCTCTGGTAAGAACGATTGCAGAATTTTTGGAGAGGAAACGGGTATCTTACCGTCTTGTGACCAATGCTTATATCCGTAGTGAGAATTCCGCTTATGAAGTTCTATCTAGGGCAGGTCAAGGCTCCCATCATTTTACAACACTATTGTATACCCTGGGTCAAGCGGATTCCAATTCGTTCCGAAATATCGATGACTTATATAATATGACCATTCAAAGTTATTCTGGAGAAAATGCAATCTTTTATGTGGCACCCTTTAACAATGAAAAACGAGATAGTATAGTAAATAATCTACAGAATCGACTGGGCATCCAGATATATCCGATGTATGCACCCATATCACAGGAGGTTAACAAGGATGATGTCTAAACTATATAAGCTAATATTTGATATTAGTGTCTGCTATACAATTGGGGCATTTCTATTGAGTTATTATGGCGGTATAACCTTATCTGGCGAAGGTTTTCTGATATTGCTAACTACTGCATTTGTGTCCTCCTTATTGAATCAGAAGCGGAATTTTACTATCTTTATAACCATCTTAGCTTCTGGAGGGTTTCTGGTCTTTTATTTACCATCTATCCCAGAGCTGATAGTTTTCGTACTAATCTTGGTATATTATTTGGCTATGGTAATCACAGAACGTTTTCTAGTCAGTCATGGCAAATTTCTGGATATAATCAAATATTTTCTGTATGGATGCTTTCTTCTTCCATTCTTGATGATTCTTGCATTTCAGGATTTTAAAACAGCAATGCAAGCGGCAAGTCCCTACCTGATTATGGCCTTAGTAAGTGCTGTCTTTCTGCTTCGACATCTGCGTGTGGTTAACCCGATGGAGGAGATGAAGCTTTATCGAAGACAGCAGCTTCTGGAGTTACTAGGCTTCTTAGTAATCTGTCTGCTGGTGACATTTGCTAGGGTTCCACAGAATCTGATGGAAGGCTTCAAATTATTGTATCAGTATTTGCTTATACCAATCATTTCTTTACTTGGTAGTTTTGTCGCCGTGGTGATCGGTGGGATCATTTATCTAATCATGTCAGCCCTAAGCTCTGTTATTAATAATAAGGAGATTGAAGGGGCTAAGGTTTATGTTGCCAATACAGTGGATAAATACTCGGATATTTCGGATATAAGGATTGCCAATATAGAGTGGATAATACCCTTGTTGTATTCGATTGGTGCCATGATTGCTATGGTATTATTAGTTCTGTTTTTTCGAAGGCTAATGGGTGAAAAGCTGAAGCAAAAGGTTCCAACAGGCATTCATGAGACGAGGGAATACCTTGAGGATGTGAAAGACAGGAAAGCTCCCTTACGGAAAGGTCATCGAAATGATAAAAGGGCTATAGTTAGATATTATTATGGAAAAAGTCTGCTGTGGTTGCAGCATAAAGGAATTCAATTAATAGCTCAAGATACCACCGAAGAGATACATCATAAATATGATAGTTTACCAACGGATCATCTGGATGAGAGGAAAGAGGCCTCAGCACAGTTAATGAAGATCTATCGGAAAGCAAGATATCATACAAAAGAGGAGATTACTAAGGATGATGCAGAGAAAGCGAAAGCACTGTATCAGAATATAAGGAAAAAGTAAGGATGACTATCTGTGTATATAGAAATACGGAATGTACTATACAAAAGTATCTAGAATGAGAAAGGTAGGGTTAGGCATTGATACAATTATTCTTTTTGAAACTATATGTTGCATATCATTTATCAATATTTTCTTAGACAGAAAGAACTATTTAAAGAAATATGTATATAAATTAATTTCACCCATCATCTTACTATCTTTCTTTTTAATAGCTATATTTATATCGAGCTTTGGTATAAAAAGCATACTAATAGTTTCGATCCTTGTGTTGGTAGTAAGAATATATTATTACTCTAGTATATTGGAAAGCATCGTTATTTCTTTGAGTTATTATGGAATCTTGATCGGGATTGATTACTTATTATTAGTAATTATAAAGATTTTTTTGCCGAAAGGGTACATTTTTTTATTACATAATACGATATCAGGGACAATTATTGCATTGTTATGTAAAATAATATTTATGTTTATTGTAGTTAGTATAAGAAAAAGCTGGAAACCAGAGGACAATTTGTACATGATATCATATAAAGAATGGATGTATCTTTCGGTATTTCCTATATTCACCATTGTTGTATTGGCAAAGATATTGACAATATATGAACACATTG
>CAYMLE010000167.1:0-1182 GCA_964391115.1 uncultured Herbinix sp.
TAATTGTTAGCTCTAGTGATGGAGTTCGGTATTTTGAAGATATTGACTAGCTCATCTATAACAATAAGCATTCCTTTATATCCAGCTCCGACCAGAAATACAGCAAATATCTTCAAGAAATCATACCAAGTCTCATCGTTGACGATAAAATTAATTCCCAAATCAGCCTTAGCCTCTTTTCGAGAAGGATATTCACCCCTAAACCATCGGAGAACATTTGATTTCATCGCCACATCGTCCTGTTTGTAAGCCTTCCAGTAGGTGACCACAGCCTTTGCAAATTCAAATCCATTAACCATACCTTCTAAGGAGCTTGCGACTGCGTATATTTGTCTTTCAACTAGATTGTCAAATTCCTCATCACTCACATCAGACTGAGACTTAACCGTTGCTTGAATTCCTGATATCCATTTCTCAAGGATCAACGGAAGTGCACCGCCATCGGGTTTTGATTTGGTAGAAAGATTCTGGATCAATTCCTTATAAGTAGCCAAGCCCTGGCCTTTGGTACCTGCGAATCGGCGTTCTGGCGAAAGGTCAGCATCTACAACAACAAAACCCTTAGCCGTGGCGTAATTACGTATTGTTTGGAGCAGAAAGCTCTTTCCACTACCGTATTTACCAACAATGAAACGGAAGGACGCGCTACCTTCCTCAATCATCTGGGTGTCGTGAAGAATGGCGGCTATCTCCTGGGTCCGGCCTACCGTGATGTATTCGAGACCAACTCTCGGCACAACTCCGCCTTTCAGGGCGTTTATTAATATGTTTGCTATTCTATTCGGTACTTTACTTGCCATACTCATCCTATCAATTCCTTTACTTGTTCTATATAGTCATCATACATAATAAATTCATCATCTAACAGGTTGTCCCCTATGAAATCCATCGCTTTTTCGTTGATTCCGTCAACAAGAACTTCCAACATGATACCGCACTCATCAGCGTATTTCTTCAATTCCATCTCACTGTGAAACACCACAGATAATGCTTTGATTTCAATTTCGGTTAATGTGTTTTTCAAACTCTTCCACGGATCGGATTCCGGAGTTAGGAGAGATTCAAGTGGCTGCCCAGATGGGATGTCCTGTTTAACTGGGATATCCTGCATAGCTGGGATATCCTGTATAGCTGGAATGTCCTGCATAGCTGGAATGTCCTGCATAGCTGGAATGTCCTGCA
>CAYMLE010000167.1:1282-5302 GCA_964391115.1 uncultured Herbinix sp.
TCCTGCATAGCTGGAATGTCCTGCATAGCTGGAATGTCCTGCATAGCTGGAATGTTCTGCATAGCTGGAATGTCCTGCATAGCTAGAATGTTCTGCATAGCTAGAATGTTCTGCATAGCTGGAATGTCCTGCATAGCTAGAATGTTCTGCATAGCTAGAATGTTCTGCATAGCTGGAATGTCCTGCATAAAAGATTCTTGCATAAATAATGTTTCCTGCTTAGTTAGATTATCCTGCTTTGATGGAATGTCTTGTGTCGCAGGTGGGGCCTCGATTGCTGTAGAGGAAAAATGCAACATTTCCTGAATAGGAATAAACGGAGTAAATTGTTTTTCCTTCTCTGGAACAATTAATTTTTCCTGAGTAACTAACGCTTCCTGTCTGATTCTGGACAGTTCGACCTGATCAACGGTAACCACTGTTTTCGTCTCTTCTTTGTAAAACTGGGTGACCGCGTCACTAATTATTGCTTCAAGAGACAGATTTGCCTCCCTTAATATGCGAACAGCTTCATGGTTGACACCATTGATATTTGCTGAGAGCTTATATTTATAATTCGTAACCTTTCTTAAGACAGCCTCCATTTGCTTCATAATGTATCCAATCAGCTGCCGACCACTTTCAGAGGTAATGGCAGTATTGAAGGTCCATTTATTTTTGTTGCACATATAAATCTCTTTTTCAGAAAACACGATTCGTCTGTCCGCCTGTTTCATCCATGAGTAAAATAATGCGCCCTGAAACGGCTTCCATACAGACATCTTCTTTGTGGGCTGGAATATCAATTCATCTAGCTGGATACCTCTGTCTGCAAAGATTTGCCTTAGCTTATCGGTTACAAAGTAGAAACAATCTGTGATCATTTTCATCATATCTTTGGTATAAAAAGTTGATTTCCTTATATCATATTTCGATATTGCACAGTACAAACTGAAACTGTCATCCATATCCACCAGATTCGGATAATACTCGTTAAGATTGTTTGTATCAATAAATTCCTTAAAGGAATGTGGAAGCTCATAATAAATATGGTAATCCTTTAGCCATCTTAGTACATACTTATCCATGGATTTATTATAAACACTGAAAGCCTTCCAGAAAGTCATCAGTTGATTTAAACCATCCTGTGGGTCGCTCACTCCGATATTACCTAGCAACTCATAGATATAAAGAAATGCATATGACAAGGATGTATCAACAACATTTCCTTTTCTGACCTCTGTGCGCCAAGTAAAATACGTCCGGAGCTGCTCATATCCCATCATTTGATAATTAGGAAAGTATTGCGAAAATGGCTTGTTTCCAGAAAAATCATCTAAAAAATCTTTCATAAAAATACCTTGTTTATAAAAAATTACAGCATTGTTTTGTTGAACCCGCTGATCAAAAAATCTCGAATTGTCATATATGGAATGATATGCTCCTGCGATCTCTCTCATCTTTCCAAAAAGTTCTCGCTTTTCATCCTTTTCAGGCTCTTTAATCTTCTGTGACTTTAAAACAAATTTACCTACGCCTGGTAAAGGACCGGAATCGTATTCAATCTCATAAAATAAACCTTCTTCTAGTGAACTAGGTTTAGCGGTATTGGATTGAGGCAACGCTTTTAAAGCCCCGTTGGCTTGAGATTGCTGCTGTTCGGGGATTTTAAAGGAATCATATTTTTTATCAGTAATAAATCCATCCATGGCTTTTCCTCATATAGTTGTTCTGAACGACCCAACTACCTTACCAAAACACTAAAATTGTCTTACCATCATCTTATTTTCTTGCTAAATACCTTCACTCGTGCTATTTAATTCATATGAATATATTAACATATTATTAATTAGAACGAAACACCATTTTTAAGATGCATCATTACACAATTTTGATTATAGACATTTCCTTATCTATCAAACTAGCAGGTTTTTGTATAATTGATTTTGGTATTAAGGCTTCCAATGCTTCATGGTGTGAAATGTCCCGGATAAAACAAAAGATTGAAGTACAAGGAATAAGTCTCACAAGTGAAGCTTATTCCTTGTACTTCAATCTCCCTTTAGAATCGAATAGGATAAAGTATTAATTATTTTTCGTAAACTTCTCTTTTTAACAAACCAACAAAAGGTAAATTTCTATATTTTTCAGCGTAATCGATGCCATATCCTATAATGAATTCATCAGGAACTTCAAATCCCTTATAATCTATATTAATCTCCTTTTCCCTTCTTGCTGGTTTATCCAAAAGGGTACAGATTTTTATTGATTTTGGATTACGGCTTAATAGGTTTTGTTTTAAATATGCTAATGTTAGTCCTGTATCTATAATATCTTCTACGATAATAATATTTTTCCCTTCAATATTATCCTCTAAGTCTTTTATAATACGAACTACCCCACTCGTTTCTGCTGAATTACCATAACTTGAGACTACCATGTAATCAATATAAACAGGCAGACTAATTTTTCTGATTAGATCTGATAAAAATACACTTGCGCCCTTTAAGATTCCTACTAGCATAACCTCCTCACCAGCATAATCTTTTGAAATTTCTTCTCCTAATTCGTGTATTCTATTTGCTAATACATCCTCGTCTAATAAAATAGTTTCTACATCTTGTAACATAATTAACCTCTTTCTTACAACAGGGATATCCCTTGCCATATTGAAATTCTCCTACTAGTATTCCCATAGTTACTTTACTATTCACGGTCATCTATAGCATACTCAAATATCGATCAAGCTCTTCCTCGATATAGGTAGCTATCAAATTAATAATTGGTTAAACAACACCTTAAAAAAACAGAGATCAAATGCCATCAAATGCCTCTGTTTTTCATTTACCTCAATTTAAATTAAATATAATTCAAACCGTATGGATATGGAACAGGTATCGGTAGAATCAACTTGAGCTTATCAAACAGAATCTTGTCTCCACTAATGTATTGTGAGTCCAATAACTCCATAGCGCTGCCCAAAAATAAATCATGCATGGTTTTATCATCCTCAATTACTAATTCCTTATCTTCTAATCGGATTATATACTTACCATTCGATTCATAAAACTCCAGAGCATCTAAATCCTTGCTTCTTGTATAGGGTTGCTTTACTTTTTGCATAAAACGAGAAAAATCTACAATTCTCATCGTCCCGGGATAACTATCAACTTCTGTAATAATCTCATATTCCTCAAGCGACTTTAACATCTCAGTATCAAACCAGGAAGCATATCCTGAGATGCTTGCCGGAGATGATTGAATCATTGTTTTAATTATTCCCACCAGAACCGCTTTACGATTACCAGAATATTCGATTAATTCCATATTAAAATCGCCGTTATCTCCCGGAATTAATGCACAAATAAAATAGCCCTGCATCTGTCCATTTACTTCGATACGATATGTTTTTGCAGCATGATGATAGACAGAAGCACCTGGTACTCTCCTAGCCAGATCAACAAATTTTTGCTTGTCTCTGATATATCTCACTGCCTCCATATCATAGAGATCAGAAAGAAGGTGCATGTCCTCTTGGTAACATTCCTTCACTTCGTATTCATCAAAGCCCCATTGCTTATGCTCGGCCAAATAATTTTTATCAATATTGAACGTGTACATCTTTCCAGTAATATGTATACTATTCTTAGTATAAAGATTGATTTCACCTGAAACATAGAGCAAATCCACACCTTCACTCCTCATATTTTCAAGACAATCCTTCAATATCCGATTAGCATAACCCCTACCTCGGTAGTCTTCATGGGTAGAAACTGCTCCTATATTAGCAGCTTTGAGCACGCTGCCCTTCATATTAATTTCATTTATTATATAATTTATTACTGACACCGGTTTACCATCTACTTTAATAATTCTCATGTGTTCCATATTGTTTTGGCTTAGCAGATCTGTAAATATATCTTCCATTTTTAATGAACTATTTTCTTTGCCAAAGACACGGTTTATCAGTGTTAACACTTTATAGTAGTCCAATTTTTCCGTATTAGTTACCGTCATCATTTTCTATTCCTTTCATAAAAC
>CAYMLE010000168.1:0-5271 GCA_964391115.1 uncultured Herbinix sp.
TGACACAATTGAAAAAACAGTAGAAATGGAGTCTTGCAATGTCAATTAGTAAGATATTTAGAAAGAAAGAAAACGTTTTCAATCAATCGGAATCCATGTTTCGGTTAGTATGGCCGATTTTTATTGAAATGATATTGACCATGATGGTCGGAAGTATGGACCAATATATGGTGAAAAACTACTCGGAAAATGCGGTAGGTGCGATCGGAAATGCAAACCAGATCCTAAATCTCCTACTGATTATGTTTTCGATTATTAGCATGTCGACCACAATATTGGTAGCTCAATATATCGGTTCAAATAATAGGAAGAAATTGTCCGTATTATATACCCTATCCATAACAGTCAATTTGGTTATTAGCCTGGTTATTTCGATTATCATCCTGTTCTTTGCAGGGGCTATCTTTGATTTTATGAAGGTACCTGAAGAAATTGTAGGCTATGCCACCTCATATATTCAATGGGTAGGAGGATTCATCTTCCTCCAAGGAATTATTGCAACCTTCTCTGCTATCTTCCGTTCGAATCGAATGATGAAGGAAACCATGATCATCTCTGTATTTATTAATATGGTCAATTTACTATTTAATTTCCTATTAATTAACGGTTATGGTCCCTTGCCACAACTTGGTGTAACCGGTGCGGCCCTTGCAACAAATATCAGCCGTATGGTGGGGGTTGTCATGTTCCTATGTTTGTTTATCAAGAAATTTGATACAAAGCTATCACTTAAGTTATTACGACCATTTCCAAAAGTGGAACTGAGTAAACTTCTTGGTATCGGTTTACCCTCCGGCGGTGAATCTCTCAGTTATTCCATGGCAATGACCTATATCATGAAGACCGTTAACACCTTTGGTACGTTTGTTATTAACACAAAAGTACTCTCCAGCACCTTTGCCTGGTTCTCCTTTATGTATGCCTCAGCCGTTGGTCAAGCCTCACAAGTAGTGATCGGTAATTATATGGGAGCCGGAGAGGTACATAAGGTAGACAAACGGGTTATGAAAACACTTAGAAGTGCCATATTGGTATCAATCGGCATATCGGTTACCATGTTTCTGGCCAGTGATCTGCTGTTTGGGCTTTTCTCAACAGATCCCAAGGTTTTAGCTCTTGGTAAGAAGATTATGTTTATTGAGATATTCCTTGAGATTGGAAAAAGCTCAAATATAACTCTGGTTCGTTCCCTACAGGCAACTGGAGATACGAAGTTCCCTACATTAATTGGCATTATTTCCATGTGGTTGGTTGCTGTTGGCCTAGGCTTCTTCCTTGGAGTAGTCTGTGATCTAGGATTGGTTGGACTATGGATTGGCATGGCTCTAGATGAGGATATTCGTGCAATTATCTTCATTATCCGTTGGAAGCGAGGCAAATGGAAGAATATACGTCTGGCATAATCATGAATGGCATAATTTGGTGGTTTTCTATCATGTTTGTGGGTTGTTGTAGAATCAGATGGAAATAGAGAGAAATATTACGAATATATTAAATGATATTACGAAATAATTAATTAATACCCTTGTATTAATTGGGTATATTTGTTAAACTTATCATGTGTTTGAACCGTTATTCTTTTATAATAGCGAAACTCATAAATTGTAGTTATTGTATGAGCTTCAAATACTATTCCGGAACGGAAGTTAAACGGAATAAGCGCATAATTCAGACCGCATGATAAGGAGAACAGATGAACGTTAGAAATAAAAAAGTAGTATTATTAACCATACTAAGTTCCATGGGAATTGGGATGCTTACTCTATCCATAAGCAAGTTGACGCCAAAGGCAGCCCAGGAAAGTTTAAATCCGATAAACCAGCTTCAAGCCACAGAAGCTATCAATAAAGAGAAGAAGAAACCGTCTACTAACTCAATCGATGCTACTACCCCTTCAGAATCTGCAAAAGCGCCAATTGTAGCATCAAATCATGATTCAAAGGATTCCATTGATACCAATGATGAATCAAAACCGGTATATGAATTTATATCAAAAACTTATCCGGAAATCGATATTCTGATTCAGAATTACTATCTAGCCAAAGCAAGTGCAGATTTAGAACGATTAAAAGAGTTACTTAGCGATCCTTCCTATGCTCCCTCAGAAGATAAACTTGAGACCGAGAAAAGTTATGTTGAGGATTACGGTAATTTAGACTGCCATATAAAAAGGAGCTATGAGGAAGGCTCCTATATCGTTTATGTATATCATGAAGTGAAGTTTTTTAACATTGAGACATCGGCACCCTACCTAGATAAATTTTATGTAATAACAGATTCCCATGGGAAACTAAAGATATATTCACCGGAATATGAAAAAGAACTAGCGGATTATTATGTTGCTAGGGATCAAGATTTTGATGTCCAGGCGCTGATTGAGTTAACAAATAAAAAGATAGATGACGCTATAAGTAAAGACGAACAGCTACGAATCTACCTAGAACAGCTATCCGTTTATTTTTCAAATGCTGAGGATGATACTAAGGTAGAAGATGAAACAGTGAAATAAATCAGCAGAATTATAAAAAATGCACCTTGATATTCTCCTTTCATGTCATGTAAACTGCTTCTGTTCTACAAGACATTCGTTTGGATCATACAAGGTGCATTTTAATTAACTATTCTGCAATAAAACCTTCTTCATAATATACATCATGAACTTCATCACAATCAATCAAGGTCGAGGGTAAGAAACCATTATTGCCCTTTACTTTCATACGGACCAAGCCCTCTTCCACTTCTTCAAAATCAATTTTGATATTTCCTTTAAAGTTATCATTAAAATATCCGGCATCAACAAAAAGTTCATCGTAATTTTCAAATTTGAATCGAATTTCTATGTTCGCTTCCCGTCCTAGAAGATTGATGGCTTCCAAAGCCTGTTTCTCCTTACGACCAGCTTCCATATTATCAAATTGAAATGTCTGTTCTTCGATTGGACCCTCTGCATCGATAAAATAAGCTTTCACATATTCTAACTTCATATCATCGGTATTATTTTTGACGCTGATATTACCACTCATACTCTCAACAATCATTAATACGATAACAATTAGAACAACTAATCCGGCAGCTCCAAATAAGGTGGCCTTCGTTTTTAGTGTCATAGGCTCCTTCAAGGCTTTAGGTTTGTTCGTGTTTTTAATTCTCTTCATTCTGTAATCCTCCATCTAATTCAGTAATCATAAGCCGGTATCTTGTTGTCATACTCCGGTTTTTATCATTTTATGAGTAGGTAACAAGGAATTAGCATTCCTTGTTACCTTAGTACATAAAATAACCATGTATATTCTTAAATAACAAATTATGGTTGGTGAAGATTGTCCATAATTTTAAACTTATTTTATAATAAGGGTTCGTACTTAAATAATCAAGTATTTTTTGAAATTGGATACATGTTCATCTAATCCACTTATATGGTATTAAATATCTTAATGGTAGCCTCTAGATCTGCCGCATCTTGATTCAAGGATTTAGCAGCTTCATTCAATTTGGTAACGGACTCCAGCTGTTGTTGTGCAGTAGCATCAACTTCCTCTGAGGCAGCGGAGGTCTCTTCTGCAACCGCCGAGATACTCTCAATGGCATTCAACGTGTTTGTTTTTGAATGATTTATATCGTCAATACCATCAGCAATCTTATCTAGTCTAAGGGCTAAATCGTCAACGTGAACATTAATATTATCGAATAAGGAAACTACATTATTAAGACGAATCTCAGTAGATTTTGTGATTGTCTCTGCCTGTTTGACCGTTTTTACGGTGGTATGGGTCATAGCTGTAATTTTCTTGATGATCTTTTCAATCTCTGAAGATGCATGAACTGATTTATTCGAAAGATTTCTAATCTCATCTGCTACAACAGAGAAACCTCTTCCAGCATCTCCGGCTCTTGCAGCTTCGATTGTAGCATTTAAAGATAACAAATTCGTCTGGGATGCTATATCGTTAATTACAGCAATAATCTCAGTTATGGCTCTTGATTCCTTCTCCAGTTCTTCGATATCCCGAATCGTATTATTTGTAACCATAACGTTTTCATTGGTTACTTTGGTTAACTCATCAATCTCATGTATACCATCCTTAACAACATTTTTTGTAGTTGCTGCAATCTTTTCAATTGCCATGGAATTCTCATGAACCATATTAATTTGATTCGCCAGCTCGTCCGTAAGTCTTAAACATTGCTCTGAGTCCTCAGCCTGCTGAACATTTCCTTGTTGGATTTCGGATATAGCAAGGGATATGTTCTTAGAGGAGGATAATAATAGCTCAGAATTCTCGGTAACATTTCGAGTGGATTCTACAACGGTAAGTCCTACCTTTGCGGCCTTATTAATTAAATCCTTCATATTAGCAATCATGTTATTGATACTGCTTGCTAAAATTCCAAATTCATCTCTTCTACTAAGTTTTATCGTAGCAGTCAGATCTCCATCGGAGGCTTTGGATAACACCAAAATCATCTTATGTATTGCTTTACTAAAATCATAAGCAACATATATCCCGATGAAAACGGCTACAAAGGCAGCCACTAGAACAAGAATCATGGTTAGATTCTTTATGGAATCTGCTTGCTTTAGTAGATGGGAGGAAGGAATCATAGCACATACGACAGCGCCAGTTTCTCCTATCTTAGCATAAATAAACTCATGATCTTTCCCATGATACTTAACCGTAGAATTGTTTGATTTTGCTTCACTGGTTTGTATATTCTGATATTCCTTTAAGGATGTAAAGATGGGTTCTGCAATGTCACCAGTTGGCGTAATTTCTCTTCCATCTGGCGAAATCACTGCAACATAACTATTTTCTGGTAGCTCTAATGTCTGAATCGCACCTGCAATTGCTTGCATGGATACATCAATAATAATATATCCAATCGGCTTTGCTGACTTATTAAGGAATTGCTTGGATAGGGTGATAGCATACTTATCATTTGCTGAATCTAATTGTTCATCCAGATAATTATGATAGCCTGTCCATAAATTTTTGGTTTTACCGGTATTGATCAATTCGGCTTCCGCTGTTGCAGAAAAAGCTTCATATGGCTTCACATTATTGTCAAACATACCAAAAGTGGTAATGGGATTGCCGCTATTCACTATGATATATATATTCTCGATATAACGATCAGAAGCTGCCATGGTAGTTGCTTGGCTACGAATGGTTTTATATGCCTTTCCTGCTTCTAGCATATCGTTGGAATATTTACCGTCATAATATTCACGAGTTGCTGTGTCACTGGCCAACTGTACTGACTTATCCTCTA
>CAYMLE010000169.1:0-5262 GCA_964391115.1 uncultured Herbinix sp.
TACGTTTTGAAAAACCACTTCATAGTATTCTGAGGTTTTTGTAATGGAAGCAACGGTGGCTTCGGTAAAGGTTTTTATAATCGCTTTTGATGAGCTGCGATAAGCACTACTGCCTAAGATAATGATGAATAAAACTGGTACTAGGAAACAAAGTATTAGCTTGACACGAATACTTCCAGTAACTTTTGATAAAGCAGCTTTAATCTTCAAGTCTTTAAGGAATTTTGTAGGATTCAACATTTTCTACCCCCATGATATAATTTTTCTAGATATCTTTACTAAATATATATCTCAATAATAACAATATTATACAGAAAATACAATAGATTACTTTAAATAATTCCAAATTTCGCATTAAAAACCCAGTATAAATCAGATGATGACATCATCCTTCGATTTATACTGGGTTTTATGACAAAATACAACGATGTTCTACTATTATCTTTGCACTCTACCGGATGCATCACCACCAACTAGGGTATCAACATCGGATCTGCTTACCAGGTTAAAGTCACCGGGTATTGTATGCTTTAAAGCGGAAGCTGCTACCGCGTATTCCAGTGCATCCTTCATGGGCTTTTCATCAAGAAGACCACAGATTAAGCCAGCAGCAAAGGAGTCACCTCCGCCGACACGGTCAACAATGCGAATATTATATTTTCTAGAATGATAAAATTCCTTACCATCATAAATGCAGGCGGACCAACCATTATCCGACGCACTATAACTCTCTCTTAAGGAGCTTACAACATATTTGAAATTAAACTTCTGAATCATCTGTTCGAAGATATCCTGATATCCTGCTAATTCCAGTTCTCCACTGGTTACGTCAGTTTTGCCTGGCTTAAAACCTAGCACTTTTTCAGCATCCTCTTCATTACCGATGCAAACATCAACATATTGCATTAGATTAGTCATTATCTTTTGAGCCTTTTCAGAAGACCAGAGCTTCTTTCTGAAATTAAGATCCACGGATACGGTAATATTCTTCCGTTTCGCTGCTTTTAAGGCCTCTTCCGTAAGAAGCGCTGCTTTATCACTAATTGCAGGGGTGATACCAGTAAAGTGGAACCAGTCGGCTCCTTCAAAAATCTGATCAAAATCAAAATCAGAAGGATCTGCTTCTGCAATTGCAGAATGAGCTCGATCGTATACAACCGTTGAGGCTCTCATTGACGCACCTGTCTCAAGGAAATAGATTCCAAGACGATCGCCACCCTTAACCACATAGTCGCAATTTACATTATATTTCCTTAGAGCAGCAACGGCGCTTTCACCGATGGGATTCTTCGGAACCTTGGTCACAAAACATGCCTCATGGCCATAATTGGCAAGAGATACGGCAACATTAGCCTCTCCACCGCCGTAACATACATCAAAGCTTTCGGATTGAATGAATTTTTGGAATCCGGGTGTGGAAAGACGGAGCATGATTTCTCCCATTGTAATAACTTTAGCCATTTCTTTCTCTCCTTTAACATTAAATACTAGAATACTTAACTTACATTCCATTACTAAGTATAGGATGCTCGTTTCTATTCGTCAAGATGCATTCGCTTGAATATAAACAACAATTTGATAAGAAAAGTACTAATTTTAGTTTTTGTATATCATATAAAATAGGAAGACATAAATATAAAATACGTTCTATTCTAATAATATATTTCCAACGAAATTGGAATAATTCTCTAACTCATATGAAATGGGAAACAATTCTTCGACTCCTTGACGAAAAATCCATGGGGGAATATAATGAAACAAACTAATTAGAAAGGCTCAGGTGTTAGAATGAAACCATTTATGAACCAGGATTTTCTGCTGTCTACTGAGACTGCAAAAACACTTTATCATGATTATGCAAAGGAAATGCCGATTGTAGATTATCATTGTCATATTATCCCCAGAGAAATAGCAGAGGATATTCGATTTCGGAATATAACCGAGGTTTGGCTTGGAGCTGACCATTATAAGTGGAGATTGATGCGGGCCAATGGCATAGAGGAGCGTTATATTACCGGCGATGCTGATGACTTCGAAAAATTTGAGAAATGGGCTCAAACTCTGGAGATGGCCATTGGAAATCCCCTGTATCATTGGAGTCATCTGGAGCTGCAGAGATATTTTGGCTATCAGGGTGTTCTTAATTCCGATACAGCCAAGGAAGTATGGGATATCTGTAATAAAAAACTGGCTGAGTCCAACATGAGTGCGAAAGGCTTAATAACAAAATCCAATGTAAAGCTTCTTTGCACCACAGATGACCCTATAGATTCATTAGAATATCATAAACAAATTGCTGAGGACAAGTCCTTTGCGGTAAAGGTACTCCCCGCCTTTCGTCCAGATGAAGCTATGAATATTGAAAAAGAAGGCTTTATAGCTTATCTTGAAAAACTCAGTGACATTAGTAAGGTTTCAATTAATAGTTTTAAAACCTTATGTGAAGCCATAAAAAATCGTATGGACTATTTTGCGATGTCAGGTTGTAAGACTGCAGACCATGGGCTGGAATCGGTTATGTATTATCCTGCTTCAGAGGAAGACATTGAACGGATAATGGCTAAGCGTATTCAGGGTGAAATTCCTACAAGGTTAGAAGTTCTACAGTTCAAAACTGCCTTCCTTTTATTTGCAGGAAGGGAATATCATAGATTAAAATGGGTTATGCAACTACATTTTGGTGTTAAGAGGGATAATAACACCCGTATGTTTAATAAAATTGGTGCCAACACTGGTTTTGACTGTATCGATGATAGCCAAACCTCTTCTGCTCAGCTAGCAGACTTCCTTAATGCCCTGGATATTAGTGATCAGCTACCCAAAACGATACTTTATTCCTTGAATCCCAATGATAATGCAGCAATTGTTACAGTAATGGGTTGCTTTAATGACTCTTCTACTGTCGGTAAGCTACAGCATGGGTCGGCCTGGTGGTTTAATGATCATATGCCCGGTATGAAGGAACAGATGACCTCTCTTGCCAGCATGGGTCTTCTAAGTAATTTTGTAGGAATGTTGACAGACTCCAGAAGTTTTCTCTCCTATACTCGTCATGAATATTTCCGTAGAATCCTCTGTGAACTCTTAGGAAATCTTGTGGAGAATGGTGAATACCCCAGAGATATGCCTAGGCTGGGCAAGATTGTAGAGAATATCTCTTACTATAACAGTATGCGGTATTTTGATTTTGAAATGTGAGTCGAGGCTTACTAATATAAATGAAGTAAATGAAGTTTATTGACAAGCTTTAATGTATGTTTATTTAAACGTATGGTTTGTAATAAGTAAGAATTAAAAGATAGTGATATAAACAAAACAAAGGAAGCGGACAAATATAGCTATCGTCCGCTTCCTTTGTTTTGTTAAAATGTTAGGTGTTTTTATTGCTTATATCTTAATTGTATTTTCTTTTATAGCTGTTAATATGCCTGTTTTTCTCTTGATGGAACATAGTGAAAAAACCCAGTATCAGACTGATGGCAGCTATGGTAAATGGCAGTAATATATCGGTTTTCGGAATCGGGTCTGCCGTTTTACCGCTAAAACATAATATCAATGCCGTACAGGAAATAATAGCAAATAATAATCCATTGGCAAAACGCTTAAATTTACTAATACGGTACTTATACACTATCTTTTTCATATTATCATCGTCCTTTACTGATACATAATTTTTCCTATATATAGTAAACGATTCAAATTATGAAAAAGTTTCAAAAATTTCAAAAATTTATTAATTATTTTACCTGTTTCGCAAAATCTCTTCCATAAGCGGTCAAATCTTCTGTTACCTGATCATCGGGAACCCATAAAGCCCGGATACCATCATTAACTAATTCAAAACCGGCATCCTTTAATACAGCAGATAATTGCTTAACGGATTCACCGCTCCAACCATAGCTTCCAAAGGCCGCTGCTTTTTTCTCTTTAAACTTCAGACCCTTAACCATTTCCATCAAACCACCGATGGAATGTAGGAAACCATTATTAACGGTTGGTGCTCCCAGTAAAATCGCCTTAGATCTGAAAATTTCTGTAATGATATCGTTTTTATCCTCCTTGGAGGCATTCATTAGTTTTACGGTTACGGTCGGATCCTCTTCTACAATGCCTGCAGCTACGGCTTCTGCCATTTTTCTGGTCGCATTCCACATAGTATCATAGATCAGGGTTATCTGATTTTCCTTATAGTTATCTGCCCATTTTAAATACTGTTCAATGATTTGAACGGGATTATCCTTCCAGATAACTCCATGACTGGGACAAATCATAGTTAATGGTAAATTAAGCTTCAATACCTCTTCAATTTTCTTAGTTACAAACTTACTGAAGGGAGTCAGAATATTTGCATAGTATTTTGTAGCCTCTTCATAAAGCTCAAAGCGATCAACCGTATCATTATACAATGATTCGGAAGCAAAATGCTGGCCGAAAGCATCGTTACTGAACAGGATATTCTCACCATCCATATAGGTAATCATAGTATCTGGCCAATGTAGCATGGGAGCCTCAACAAAGGTAAGAGTGTGTTTACCGATATTTAACGTGTCGCCAGTTTTTACAGTAACATAATTCCAATCCTCATGATGATAATGTCCCTTAAGGATTTTAGCACCGTTAGTAGTACAATAAATAGGGGTGTTTGGAATCTCTCTCATCAGTTCTGGAAGTGCACCACTGTGATCGATTTCATTATGCTGTGCAATAATATAATCAATTTTTGTTAAATCAATTTCTTTTTTTAGTCTAGATACAAACTCCTTATCAAAAGGCTGCCATACAGTGTCAATTAAGACGGTTTTCTCATCCTGAACTAAATAGGAATTATAGGATGATCCTTGTAAGGTTGAATACTCGTTACCATGGAAGCTTTTTAACTCCCAATCCACCTTACCCACCCAAGTTACCGTATCTGTTATCTTTCTACCCATTTGTACATCCTCCATTTCTATTTTTTTCATTCTAGTACTTTTTCTTTCCTTTGATTATGAACGAAAAGATGCTTCATGATATTGTTACTCTACGTTTTTCATTTATCATGAATAAAAAGATTCATGATAGCTTTCATGATGTCATGAATGAAAAAATTATTCGTGTTCTTGTTACTTCGCTCAGCTAGTATAAGCATGCTTGCACTTATGTCTTTTCATTATCATTATATCAATATATATATATCATATCAATATGATTAACAGGTTAAGTTGATTCAAATCACAAATCATTGAAAAATCTTGCAATTTTAAATTAAATTAGTATTGAAGG
>CAYMLE010000170.1:0-1997 GCA_964391115.1 uncultured Herbinix sp.
TAATAATGGAGCTCAACTTATTTCAGCTGCAGTATGAACAGATCTGCGGCTGCATAGTTATTTGAAAATTAAATGCAATATTTCTTTATATGGTACTATCTCAATGATATAATAGAGGAGTAAGTAGGACAAAGCAGATGATTTGCCATGGCGAGCATGGATGGAGATATGAGGGATAAAAGTATGTTGGATTTTATTAAAAGCCGAAGAAGCACTCGAAAGTTCAAAGATGAAATGGTTCCTGAGGAAATGATTCATCAGGTGATTGAAGCAGGAAGATATGCTCCAAGTGGAGGGAATTCTCAAAGTACTCATTTTATTGTAATTCAGAAAAAACAGGTGCTGGATAAGCTGGCTGATCTAGCAAGAGAAGAATTTGCCAAGATGGAGATTCAGGAGAATACATATAAATCTCTGGTAAATTCTATCAATGCATCAAAGAAAGGCAAGTATATATTTCACTATAATTGTCCAGTTCTTATTGTTACTGCTAATAAGAAAGAATATGGGAATAACATAGCGGACTGCGCCTGTGCGATTGAGAATATGATGTTAATGGCCAATGCACTAGATTTGGGTACTGTGTGGATTAATCAGTTGAGATGGTTAAATGAAAATCTCGTAATCCTGGATGCTATGAAAGAACTCGGCCTAGAAGAAGATGAGCGTGTATATGGAGCATTAGCTTTGGGTTATGCTGATACACAAGATGGCTTACCTGTCAGAACAACCCTTGATAGAATAGGAAATAAAGTAACTTATATTAAATAATCCTCTGGGATATATATGTTTTTGGTTAATAATAAAAATATGGGAGGGTTACAACGGAAAATTTTATTTTTTATTCACCCATTCTTGCATTCTGGAAAAGAAAATGAAGGTGGCAGAATAGTTGGATTTGTATCACAGGAACAGAAAGATGTAGAAGTAATTTATAAATTGATGGTTTAGGAAGGGAGCTAATAAGATGCTAACAATAAATATCACAAATGGACCAGAAAATTCATCAAGACTGATTCTAGGCTGCATGCGTATGCCTGCACTCTCAGTAGAAGATGCAGCAAAAATGATTCAGACAGCATATGATTTAGGAGTTAATTATATCGACCATGCAACTTGTTATGGAGATGGGGAGGCAGAAACAAGATTTGGCGATGCCATTGCTCTTACCAACGTAAAACGTGAAGACTTAATTATTCAGTCAAAATGTGGTCTTAGATTTGACAAGCAGATATTTGATTGGAGAAAGTCAAATATTATTGAGAGCGTTGATGGAATTCTAGGGAGATTAAAGATGGAATACCTAGATGTTCTGCTATTACACAGACCTGATTTGCTCTTTGACCCAGAACAGATTGCAGAAGCGTTTGATGAACTTGAAGCCGCAGGTAAGGTTCGCCATTTTGGTGTGAGCAATACGATGCCAATGCAGATTGAATTATTGAAGAAATATGTAAAACAGCCTCTTAAGATTAACCAGTTGCAGCTTTCTTTAGAGCAGTCACAGTTAATCGATCAGGGTTTATATATGAACAACAAAACGACAGATATGTCAATCATGCGTGATGGAGGTGCTCTTGATTATTGTCGTCTCAATGACATTACTATTCAGGCGTGGTCTCCACTTCAACATGGAATGTTTCAGGGTATGTTTATTGATAACCCTGAATTCCCAGAGATGAACAAGGTTCTTGGAGAATTAGCTGATCAGTACGGTGTTACAAAAGCAGCTATCGCGATTGCATGGATTCTTAGACATCCAGCTAAGATGCAGGTAATTGCAGGAACTATGAATCCAGTACACCTTACCGAAATGGCAGAGGCGTGCAAAATCGATCTCACTCATGAAGAATGGTACAAGTTATATCTTTCATCTGGAAAGTTCTTACCTTAAGGAGATAGCTGAAGATTATGAAGATAACAGTTGTATGGTCAAGTCCAAATAAGGATGGATTAACGAACACTGCAGCCAGACAGTTCATGAAAGGATTGAATAA
>CAYMLE010000170.1:2097-5246 GCA_964391115.1 uncultured Herbinix sp.
GATAGGATGCAGTTGTTATTATAATTAAGGAGGGTTAATAAGTGAGTAGTTCATTAGCACATAGAAAAGCAGTGAAAAAAATACGTTTTATAGATAGTGAAGGAAATATACTATCGAATACTTCTGTACAAGTAAAATTAGTGAACCATCAGTTTTTGTTTGGTAACGGTGCATTTGATTCTCTTCCGGCCACATCGGAAGCTGATATGGGAAAAATAGATTTTCATCTTGATAAGAAAATGCCAGAGAAAAGCATTTTCGAAGATAGAGTGAATAAGTGGTTAGAAGTATTTAATTACGGAACGATTCCGTTTTATTGGGGAGGATTTGAACCTAAAGAAGGTGAAATCCTTACAGACAGCAGAATGCGAGCTGCTAAAATGTTGCAAAAGAATCATGTGAAAGTGAAAGGTCATCCATTATGTTGGCATACGGCATGTGCAGACTGGCTGATGGATTATGACAACGCGACTATTTTACAAAAGCAATTAGATCGCATTCATCGTGATGTTACAGCATTTCGTGGTGTAGTAGATATGTGGGATGTTATCAATGAGGTAGTGATTATGCCTGTTTATGACAGATATGATAATGCTATTACTCGTATATGTAAGGATCTTGGCAGAGTACGACTTGTTAAGGAAGTGTTTGATGCCGCAAAGAGCGCTAATCCAGATTCGACTCTTCTTATTAATGATTTCAACCTGTCAGAAAGTTATAGGATTCTAATCGATGGATGTTTGAATGCAGGTGTGCCTATTTCGGCAATCGGTATCCAGACTCATCAACACCAGGGATACATGGGACAGGAAAAACTTGAGGATATTCTTGAGAGATTCTCAGTATTCGGACTTCCTCTTCATTTTACAGAGAATACGTTGGTGTCAGGTGATATTATGCCCAAAGATATAGTAGATTTAAATGACTATCAGATTGATGAATGGCCTTCAACACCAGAAGGTGAGGAAAGACAGAAGAAGGAATGGTCTGAAATGTACCGCATCTTGTTTGAACATCCTTTGGTAGAAGCTATCACCGGATGGGATTTTGCAGATGGTGCATGGCTTGGAGCTCCAAGTGGACTGATTCGTAAAGATAATACGACAAAACCAGCCTATCATGAATTGAAGCGTCTGATCCACGAAGAATGGAATACAGAAGGTGAATTACGAACAGACGAAAATGGAAATGTTATTCTGGGTGGCTTTAAAGGAGAATATGAGATCACACTTCAGGGAAAGACGATTAAATTTACTCTTAATGGAAATTCAAATGATGATGTAGTTGAAATTACTGTATAAAGTAGCTTCTTCTATGATTGAGAATGGTAAAGAATAATGAAATTGAAGAATAATAGAACATGTAAGAAATAAAGAAATAAAGAGCTGGATATTTTCTGAAGAAATTTAGAAGATATCCTCTTTTTGCATTATGGAGAAATTGGTCAGAAGAAATAAATTAGTCAAAGTTCGAAAGGAGTATTTTTATGAAGGCGTCGCGCATTCTTTAGGTTGCGACCAAATAATAAAGTATATTTAAAAGAATCTCTTGAAAAACAGGAGATTCTTTTTTTGGCCCCAGCATGGGTGCAATCTTTAAGGGCTCAAGTCCCTAGATAGGAGCGATGCGGTTTGATAAAGCACCGTTCGCAGCTTAAAAGTTTTGATGTCCGGTAATGATCTATGAGCAGTACCATATTGGATAGCTCGTCAATATTATCATCATAGACCGCTATTTGCAGCATTAGAATTTCTCCTCTTTTCTATGATTCCATTTTTCTAACTGAGTTTACCATAAAAATCAACGTCCCAAAACTATGCTTCATGTCGAAAAAAGCATGTTTCATGCAGCAGATGGTTTTGAAGGAGAAATTTCTGATAGACTGAACATAAATCAATGTTATTACATCTAATCAACGAAGAAGGAGAAACAACAAGATTATAAGAAACAAAAGATATTCAAGAACAAAAAGATAAGACTATTAATTTTTATAATAGGAGGTTATTCAATGTATAAGATTTATAAAAAAGATATAGTAATCATCATCATGGTAGTATTTGCTTTAATCTTAGGATTCAGCTTTGAAACAGAAAAAGTAGAAGCTGCAACCACTTATGGAACGAACCTGGTAGTCAATGGGAATGGTGAAGGGACGGGAACAGAAGCTACCGATAATATTACAGCAGCCAGTGTGCAAATCACAGCTCCTGTGCTTGGTGCTGTTTTTCAAAATGCAGTAGCAGTACAAGAGGCAACCAATCATGCAGACTTTACAGTAACGGACCTGACTTGGAACGAACCTCTGAACACAGGAGGCAAATTCAAAGCAGAACAAGTCTACACTACCACTGTAACCTTGACCTCAAAGAACGGCAAGAAATTTCAGTCAGAAGCATTTACCCCGACAGTAGCAGGCTCTGCATCGGTAGGAACGACAACCACTTCCGGGGAAGAGGTTGGTAATACAGTTTCCTTCACAGTAACCTATGCAGCAACAGGGGAATTGACGGTTAGCAGCATAGCAGTTACAAACCAGCCGACTAAGATGAGCTATATCGAGACGACTGACGGCCTATTAGCATTGAATGGGATGCAAATTACGGAAGTAAATAATGATGGCTCAACAAGAATTGTGTCCTTTACAGATGGGACAGCAGCAGAATATACATCAACTCCTGCAAATGGTACCGAATTGACAAATTCAGCTCATAATGGTCATCCGGTAACCATCACACATACCGTATCCGACAGGACGGCAAATACGAATAATCTGACAGTAGCTGTATATGTTCCTCCTACACCCGTCACAGATTACGATGTCTGGGTCGGTGGCATACGGGTGACCAGTGCGAATATGGGTGATGTACTGGGCACAGCAGATGAAGGCGCGACCGTCACCTACACCCCTGCCACTGGCAGTACACCTCAAACACTTTCCATGAGCGGTGCAACCATTACAGGAGCATACACGGAAGAACATGAAAGTTATGGTACACAAAATTACACGATCTACGCCAAGGGTGCTTTGAATATCGTGCTGACAGGTGACAACACGGTGACCGGTACCAGTGAAGGCCCAATTGATAGCTATGGTATTTATACCACAGGAGCGCTTACGATATCCGGCACAGGTAGCCTAACCACAAGTG
>CAYMLE010000171.1:0-5236 GCA_964391115.1 uncultured Herbinix sp.
TAGAATCAGACTTGACATGGCTAAAATGACCGATATCGACAATATTCGCTTTATACTTTTCATAAAATCCTCCCAGTAATATATACTATTCTCTTCCTTTACAGCACTGTAGCTTTAAAGCTTTAACGCTTTTAATGGATAAAGTATACTAAGAAACTAGGGATAAAGTCAATACCTTTTTCAATATTTTATCTGCCACTTTTTGTGTTTTTTATTTCTATTCCGAGTTACACTTTTTATTAATAGAACACGTTTCATCCATTTTGTTTCTATATCCGATATGATATAATGAAATTCCATAGGGTAAGTACTAGTATGCCAATCCTTACTGAGTGGTGAAACCTGTTCATGGATATACTTATTTATAGGATACCATTCTTATCATTTACTATATATGATACCTATAACAAGATAAAGACAAGGAGACATTCCCGTGAGTATAAACAATTTATTTAATGACAATTGGTACTTTTCCAAGCAGCCTCTTAACACCACCTTAGAGGTTATGGAAAGCAGTTCTATCGATTGGAAACCAGTCAGCATTCCTCATGACTGGCTCATCTATGATGCCCAAAATCTGTATGAGAACGGAGAGGGCTGGTATCGCAAGACCTTCACCTATACAGAATCTCTAGAAAACAATCACCTTTCTATACGTTTTGAAGGTGTTTATATGAATTCTACGGTCTATGTAAATGGTAATCTAGCCGGAACCTGGAAATACGGTTACTCCACCTTTGAATTTGATATTACAAACCGATTGGTGCCCGGAGAGAATGTGATTATGGTTCAGGTAATTCATGAATCTCCGAATTCCCGGTGGTACTCCGGTGCTGGTATCTACCGTAATGTATGGTTAAAGACCTATCCAGAGAAACACCTGGTATCCGACGGTATCTATATCTCCACCCGAAAAGATGAGGATGGATGGGTTGTGGAAGTGGATTCTGAGCTTATGGATTCCTCTCTTAAGGGAGCGAATAGCCTCAAGCTGGTTCATAAAATTCTAGATCCATCGGGTAAGGAAGTAGCTTCCATGGAAGCCACTGAGTTGTCTCTTCCGGCAGATGGCAAGGTTATCAACGATAGGCAGTCCTATAAGATTATTGATCCACAACTTTGGGATCTTAAATCCCCGAATCTATATACTCTCCACACCCGTTTGTTATGGAAGGATCAAGTGATTGAGGAAGAGGAAAACCGCTTTGGTTTCCGAACACTGACCTTCACTACGGATAAAGGCTTTTTCCTAAATGGCCAATATGTAAAGCTTTATGGCGTCTGCCAGCATCACGATCTGGGATGTCTAGGCTCTGCCGTGAACAAAGAAGCCACAAGAAGACAGCTTAGAATTCTTAAGGAAATGGGCGTTAACGCGATCCGTACTTCCCACAATATGCCCTCCGTGGAGCTGATGGAGTTATCCGATGAGATGGGTATACTGATTCAAACCGAAGCCTTTGATATGTGGGAACGCAGAAAGACAACCTATGACTATGCTAGATTCTTCCCTGAGTGGGCAGAGAAAGACGTCGCTAGCTGGGTCCGTCGGGATCGAAATCATCCCAGCTTAATTATGTGGAGTATCGGTAATGAAATCTATGATACTCACGCCGGAGAACGGGGTCTAGAGTTAACCAAAATGCTCCGGGACCTGGTCTTGATTCATGATCCTAAGGGCAATGCCCCCATTACCATCGGTTCTAACTATATGCCCTGGGAAGGCGCACAAAACTGTGCCGACATCCTTAAATTGGCTGGATATAACTATGCCGAGAAATACTATGAGGATCATCACAAAGCCCATCCAGATTGGATTATTTATGGTAGCGAGACATCCTCCACGGTACAAAGCCGTGGAATTTATCATTTTCCCGTATCTCAGTCCGTACTTTCGGATGATGATGAACAATGCTCCTCCTTGGGTAACAGCTCTACTAGCTGGGGCGCTAAGAGTACCGAAGCCTGTATCATCTCTGATCGAGATGCTGCCTTTTCCTTAGGACAGTTTTTATGGACTGGCTTTGACTATATCGGTGAACCTACTCCCTATCATACGAAGAATTCCTACTTCGGACAGATTGATACGGCCGGATTTAAAAAGGACTCCTTCTATATCTATCAGGCAGAGTGGACTAATTACAAGGAAAGCCCTATGGTACACATTTTCCCCTACTGGGATTTCTCAGAAGGACAACTCATCGATGTCAGAGTTTGCTCCAATGCACCGAAGGTGGAGTTATTCCTTAACGGTGAATCTCAGGGTGTTCATAACATTGATCACGCCCATGGAGATAAGCTGGTGGGAGATTGGCAGCTTCCCTATACAAAGGGTGAGTTAAGAGCCGTGGCCTATGATGAAGCTGACAATCCTATCGCAGAAGACCGGAAGATATCCTTCCAGGATGCTGCTTCCTTGGTATTAACCACAGACAAGACCGAGATGACCGCCAATGGTAATGATCTAATCTTTCTCGAGATATCTGCCGAGGACGAGAATCACAATCCAGTGGAAAATGCCAATAACCGAGTTCATATCTCCGTGGAGGGTCCAGGAAAACTGGTCGGCTTAGATAACGGTGATAGTACGGATTATGAACAATACAAGGGAACGAATCGCAGGATGTTTAGTGGCAAGCTATTGGCCGTGATCGCCAGCACCTTTGAAGCGGGTACGATTACAGTTAAGGCTGAATCCAAAGGGGTTAAAGCAGCTGAGCTTAATATTGTATCAAAAGAAGGAGAAATCGTTCCCGGAAGCAGTGAACTTATGGCTTGCCCAGAAACACCTTCTTATTCCGAAGAGGTTCCTATTAGAAAGCTTGAGATTGTATGCCCTCAGGGCAATCGAATAACCAAGGAACATCCAACCCTAACCGTTCATGTAACGACCCACCCCATCGATGCAGATGATCAAGAAATTATTTGGAGACTAACCACTGTAGCTGGCGTGGATTCCCCTCTTGCTTCTCTCGAAGCAGATGGTAAGACGGCCAAGATAACCGGTAAAGGAGATGGTCGTGTCTATATTCGTTGTGCAGTTAAGAACGGTTCTGATAAGATCCGCATGTACTCTCAGTTAGAAGTTGAGATTACCGGCTTAGGCGAAGCATTACTGGATCCTTATGGCTTTATCTCTGCTAGTGTCTATACCTATAGTAATGGAGCCCTAACCAATGGAAATGATCGTGGTATGGCCACCTCTCGGGATGGAGAAAGCCATATGGGCTTTGATGGTATTGATTTTGGCGAATATGGCTCTGATGAGATTACCCTACCAATCTTCTGCCTAGATAGCGAAAAGCTTCCGATTGAAATCTGGCAAGGTATTCCTGGAAAAGAGGATGCGCAGTTAATAGACACCGTAATCTATCAGAAGCCCTCCAAGTGGAACACCTACCAGGAGGAGACCTTTAAGCTTCCGAAACGATTAAAGGGAATAACCTCCCTCTGCTTCGTCCTTCAAAGAAAAGCTCACATCAAAGGCTTCTACTTCAAGAAGCTGGAGAAGGCCTTCGAGCAGTTGAGTATCTTAGAGAATAATGGAGTCTATGGGGATGAATTCACGATAACCGATCAGGCCATAGAGAACATTGGTAACAACGTATCCATCGTATACGATGCAATGGACTTTGGTAGCAAGGGCTGTTCCAAGATCAAGATCTGCGGCCATTCTCCAATCGATAAGAACACGATAACCCTTCTGTTCTCCGGTGAAGAGGGAGAATCCAGACAAGTGGTTGAGTTTACACATTCCGATGGATATGCAGAGAAGGAATTTGACTTAAGTCCGGTGAATGGATTGAATAAGGTAACCTTTGTCTTCCTTCCGGGAAGTCAGTTTAACTTTAAGTGGTTCCGATTTCAGTAGATTAAAAATGTTGCGATAGATGCTATATAAAGATACCCATAGAATAGACATTAAAAGAGTGTTTATTTTATGGGTATTTTTATGCTTTTCATATGACGGAGGAACTCATTCAGTAAAATAACGTTTCACCAAGTAAAATATAGTATTTATTAGGTGGCAATTAATATAATAGTAATATAAAAAGAATTCTGAGGTTTTTTATGATAATACATGTAGTACAGCAAGGGGATACCATTCAATCAATCGCTGAAGCCTATGGAGTATCAGTGGCCTCTTTAATTCGTGACAATGAATTAGAATTCACGAATAATTTAGCTATCGGTCAAGCACTTGTAATCGTATATCCGGAACTTACATATACGGTTAGAGAAGACGATACTTTGATGAGTATCGCTAACTTCCATAATGTTACAGTAATGCAGCTGTTGCAGAACAATCCTTATCTTTCCGATAGAGAGTATCTCTACCCAGGAGATACCATTATCATCTCTTATACAAAGAAAGGCAACATCACTACCCATGGAAATACCGTTCCCTATATAAATAAAGACACCCTCAGAAAGACATTGCCATATCTAACGTATCTATCGGTATTGAATTATACCGCTACCGATAATGGTGAAATAATTACTTATTATGATGAAACAGAGATAATTCAGACAGCAAAAGAATACGGTGTTATTCCACTTATGTTATTAACCACATTAACGATTCAAGGCGAGGCTAATGTAAGAACTGCTTATGAACTATTATCAAACGAAGCGTACCAAAACAGTCTAATCGAAAACATTCTTACAATTTTAAGAACGAAGGGTTATTATGGAGTAAATATCTCTTTTGAGTATATCAGTATCTCTAATCTACAATCTGTTGAGAACTTTTTTTCTAAAATATCAAACCGACTAAACGAAGAGGGTTATCAAGTATTTATAATTATAAACCCCAGAATCTCGGTTGTTGGTAATGAAATAAGATATGAAACTACGGATTATACTGTTTTAGACAAAATCGCTCAGAATATTATCTTTATGGATTATCAGTGGGCAATAAACAATAATCCACCTTCACCAATAAGTTCGATAAGCAATATCGATGTGTATTTAAATCATCTACTGGAATATATATTACCTGATAATATAATTGTAGGGATGGCAACCATCGGATACGATTGGGAGCTTCCATTTTCTGCCGGAATCTCTGCTGTTTATTCACTTACTCCACAAAGAGCTGTTGATTTAGCTCGAACCGTTGGAGCTATTATACAATTTGATGAAGTATCTCAAACACCTTTTTTCCAATACTCCATAATAAGTAATGGAAGTCCCGTAGAGCATATTGTTTGGTTTGTCGATGCAAGAAGTATAA
>CAYMLE010000172.1:0-5219 GCA_964391115.1 uncultured Herbinix sp.
AAAGTCCTATTATTCTAATTAAATTAGTGCGAATTATTTTTAGCTTTCAGAGCTGCCCACGATTCATCAAGACCATTAATCCCACCATTAATCCCACGATTCATCAAGATGAAATAGATCGCTGATATAGAGCTATATAAACTGTATACGAAAGCGGTGAATATTTTGCACACATAATCTTCCACCATTATGTATACAAAATATTCACCGCTCGTTTCATTACTATCATAAATCTAAGTATTATTAAAAACAATATACAGCGCAAGCTTAGTTAACTCTAATACATCACAATTTTTCTAGGACTCTTCTGCTTGATCACAGATACCATCTCTTCATTCGGTTCAAACGAAATCTTGGTTTTCTTGCTATCAACATTGGCCACGATGACATAAGGTTTTCTTTGTTTATCTCCCGAAGTAAAATTTTTCTCTTCACATTTCACATGGTTATAGCTATCTAACTCATGAGATTTCGCTGGAGCCATGATCTCAACCTGTTCAAAATCAATACGAAGCATCGTCTTACGTTTTGATTTGCCAGTTATCCTATCGAAATCCAATTGACCGTCAACAAATACATATTCATATTCCACATCGAGCCTCGGAAACAGATAAAACATACCAACGATCATTACCGCTCCAACAAATCCGAACACACCGCCTTGGAATAATAGTAAAAATCCCACCAATATACCAAGGATAATAAGTACTCTCAGACCCATCGTAGCAGCATTATCCTTTCGTTTTACAGCTGTTTCTGCGTAATATTGATTCATAATAACCTCCATCTATTCTTATTTAATCTCGACTGTCCATTTATGGATATCTTGCAACTTGCCCAATTGAATGCTAGTTAAGGTATCATACAACCTTTGGCTTAATTGTCCAATCGATCCATTCTGAATTAGCATAATTTGATCCTCCCAACGCAGTTGACCAACCGGGGAGATAACTGCTGCTGTACCGGTACCAAACACTTCTTCTAGTTGCCCCTTCTGATAGGCTTCGGCAATATCATCAATCGATATTTTCCGTTCTTCTATCGGTATCCCCCATTCCTTACAGAGCTGTATTACAGAATCCCTGGTAACACCCGGAAGAATACTGCCATTCAGCTTAGGAGTAACTACGGTTCCATTAATTTTAAAGAATATATTCATCGCTCCGACTTCCTCGATGTATTTACGTTCCACACCATCAAGCCACAGCACCTGGGAATATCCTTCATCATGAGCTTTTACCTGAGATCTCATAGAAGCAACATAATTACCTCCCGTTTTTGCTTCTCCAATACCGCCCTTGACTGCCCTAACAAAATCGTCTTCGATCCATATCTTCACTGGATCCAACCCTTCCGGATAATAAGGTCCAACCGGTGACAGGATAATGATAAACATATAGGTATTGGATGGCCTTACACCTAGAAATGGATCCGTTGCAATGATAAACGGTCGGATATAAAGAGACGTGCCAGGTTTTGTAGGTATCCAAGCCTCATCCACCTTAACTACGGTAGTTATTGCCTGCACAAAATCCTCCACTGGCAACTCCGGAATACATAGTCTACGATTTGTATTATTGGTACGTATTGCATTCATTTCAGGACGGAATAATAAGATTCTTCCATCCTCAGCCTTATACGCTTTTAACCCTTCAAACATCTCCTGACCATAATGAAATACCATAGCAGATGGGTCTAGGGTGAGGGGCTGATATGGGACTACTCTGGCATCATGCCAACCATTACCCTCCGTATAATTCATGATAAACATATGATCCGTAAAAATGGTACCGAACTTCAAGGGATTATCTGCACCAGGTAATTCCTTGGGGGTATTTGTCTTATTAATACTAATATCAAGCATGCTCTTCATCCTTCCTAAACGATCTATAACTACTTATCTTATCCTATATAGTATTCTTACTTTTTGATTTTTTCAAGTGCTATTTAACTAAATATTCCTTTATTTAGTTATCTCCAAATAATTTTTACTTCTTTTTCTCGTATTTACAGAAGGTATAGGTTAGATCATAATAGGTCTGCTCATCGGATTCTCCAGTCAGGATCCATTCCGCATACTTATCCAAATTAGGGAAATAGGTGTCCGCACCATAGGCATAATCAATCTTTGTTACATGGGCAACATCACATAAGGAAAGCATCTGTTCATAAATGCTGGCTCCTCCTATGACATAAACATCATCTGATGAATAATCCTTAACTGCTTCCAGAGCTTCCTCGATACTGTTTACGACTACCGCATCCTTAACCTGATAATTTGGATCCGAGGTTACTACTACATTGAGACGGTTTTTTAGGGGTTGTCCCCCAGGAATGCTTTCCAGTGTCTTTCTTCCCATAATTACGGCTTTATTCGTAGTCTCCTCACGAAAAAACCGCTGATCAGCGGGTATCCGTACCAATAATTTATTCTGGTATCCAATTGCCCAATTGTTATCAACAGCTACGATAAGATTCATAGATTTAATCCACCTTTCTCGGGATAATATATTCCAAGGGTTTATCTGATTTATTGTCTAGTTTAATTTTATTGATAATGCAGGATCTCATCGGACAAAATATCCACTTCAAAATTCGCATCCATATGAATCATCTGCTTCAAAATTCCCATCCATATGAATTATCTACTTCAAAATTGGCATCCATATGAATTATCTGCTTCTATTTATACAGCCACCGGAATATTCTCAACCTTCGGGCCATACTTGTAGTTTCGTAACTCAAAGTCAGCCGCCGTAAATTGATAGAAATCCTTTATCTCTGGATTCATCCAGAATTCTGGTGCCTCATAGGTCGGTCGTTGTATAAGTTCCTTAATAATCGGTATATGTCGATCATAGATGTGAGCATCTGCAATCACATGTACTAATTCCCCAACTTCATAGCCACATACCTGAGCCAGCATATGGATTAAAACGGCATATTGACACACATTCCAGCTATTTGCAGCTAGTACATCGTTGGACCTCTGATTTAAGATACCATTCAGTACCAGCTTGTCACTATCCTTTTTCTTTGTCACATTAAACGTCATGCTATAAGCGCAAGGATACAGATTCATCTCATGAAGATCCTGATGAACATAGATATTGCTCATAATTCTACGGCTATAAGGGTTATTCTTTAGATCATAAATAATCCGGTCAACCTGATCCATTTCCCCTTCCTTGTAGATATGCTTAACTCCTAGCTGATATCCGTAAGCCTTGCCGATGGAACCATCCTCATCTGCCCAGCTGTCCCATATATGGCTGTGAAGATCATTAATATTATTGGATTTCTTCTGCCATATCCATAGAATCTCATCGATACAGCTTTTATAAGCGGTTCTACGAAGAGTTAATGCTGGAAATTCCTTTGATAAATCATAGCGGTTTACTACCCCAAATTGCTTAATGGTGTAGGCGAAGGATCCATCCTCCCATTTCGGTCTGACCTTTTCTCCTTCGGTGCTGGTACCGTTTTCTAGGATATCCTTACACATATTAATAAATATATTATCTGCTAAACTCATAATAACCTTTTCAACCTACCTTCCTCCCGGTCTGATGATTTGTCCGGTTTGTCTTATATTATTGTACCTTATATGGTCGTAACAGGCAATCAAAAATAACCGTAACATAACTGTTGCATGCAGCACCCGACCTTCGGTTTCTGCATGCAACTATATGCTTTGGGGAAGCCACTATGATTAAAATTCACAAAATACATCTTGATGTTCTTCGTGATCTCTAGCGTATTATTTAGAGACGAACCAATTCTTCCTCTACGAATTTCTTGATATTAGAGGCATTTACATGCTTTCTCACAATTCCATCCTTGATTTCAACAAGGGTCGGCGCCTGCATAATACTATGCTCCATAGCCAATTCCTCGTTTTCTTCTGCGTCTACAACGGTGAAGGTTAAATCCTTCAAATATTCCTTGGCGATACGGCAATTCGGGCAGGTCTTTGTGGTAAAGAGATAGAGACCCTCCTTGAGCTGGCTACCCTTCTCTTCCTCTGCCGTAGCTTCGCGATCCAATACGTCCATCGACATCTCTCTGGAGTTTTCGACATCATATAGTTTTCTATTCTTATACTCCTGTGCCTTACCAACATTCCAGTTCTGTACTGGACGGTAATAACCAGTGATACGGCTATAAACCTCTGCCGGCTCTCCGCAATGAGGACAGCTAAACTGTTCACCCACCAGATAGCCATGGGTTCTGCAGACAGAATAGGTCGGAGACATGGTATAATAAGGAAGCTTATAATTGGCTGCAATCGTCTTTACCAGCTTAGCAGCTGCTTGCCAATCCGGAAGCTTTTCACCCAAAAAGGCATGGAATACAGTACCTGAGGTATAGAGGGTTTGAAGCTCATCCTGAACATCCAAAGCCTCGAAAACATCCTGAGTATAGCCTACAGGCAGATGAGAGCTGTTGGTATAGTAAGGGGCATCTCCCGGTTTCCCAGCTGTCTTAATGTCAGGGAAACGTTTTCTATCATGTTTCGCCAGACGAAAACTAGTGGATTCTGCCGGAGTTGCTTCAAGGTTATAAAGATCTCCATACTTCTCCTGGTAATCAGATAACCGTTCTCTCATATGATTTAATGTCTTAACTGAAAATTCCTTTGTCTCAGCGTTGGTCATATCTTCGCCCAACCATTTTGCATTTAGGCCAACCTCGTTCATGCCGAGTAGACCAATGGTAGAAAAATGGTTCTCAAAGGTTCCAAGATAACGTCTAGTATACGGATACAGTCCCTCATCTAACAGCTTGGTGATGACACCCCTCTTAACCTTTAAAGAACGTGCGGAGATATCCATCATATGATCCAAGTGACTGAAGAATTCTTCTTCTGTTTCAGATAGGTAAGCAATTCTTGGCATATTGATTGTTACAACGCCAACCGATCCTGTGCTTTCACCGGAGCCAAAGAAGCCACCCGTTTTCTTTCTGAGCTCTCTTAAGTCCAGACGAAGTCTGCAACACATGGAACGCACATCGCTGGGTTCCATATCACTATTGATATAATTTGAGAAATACGGAGTACCATATTTCGCTGTCATTTCAAATAAAAGACGGTTGTTCTCGGTGTCAGACCAATCGAAATCTTTGGTAATGGAATAGGTAGGTATCGGATATTGGAAGCCTCGGCCATTGGCATCGCCCTCAATCATTATTTCGATAAATGCCTTATTTACCAGATC
>CAYMLE010000173.1:0-5115 GCA_964391115.1 uncultured Herbinix sp.
ATTTATCATAGAGCATGGAAAAATTTTATGTGTGACAAAAATATTGTTATTGACTATATAGTCTTAGGTCAAAAGAGAATTGATGATTATAAAAAAACATTCTTGAAAAACATTAAAATTAAAGTTTTATTACCTAGGAAAGAAATAATCATTAGAAGAGATAAAGAGCGGGAATGTTGGACATCCGGCGAAGAATGCATAATTGCTTTATATAATGATTTTAATAAGCTAATGGCTTACATAGGTGCAGAAAATTATATTGATAACTCTGAGGAAACTCCTGAAGAAACATATATGAAATATTTTGCACTTTTAGGCAGCTGATTTATGATGTTCTTTGTTATTCAAGTTCGCTTTGGCTGATTAGTGAAACTCACGAAACCACAGTTAATAAATTAGGAAAGGAAATAACTTCATGTTAGATTTATGGGAAGAATTAAATACACACAGATTATTACTGAGGATTATTATGGGGGAACAATCAAATTGATTACTATAAAAACAGATCGATTAATACTACGGAGATTTTCCAGCAATGACTGGATGGATCTATACGAGTATTTATCCCAAGAGCAGGTTGTAAAATACGAACCATATGGAATCTTGACAGATAAAGATTGTAAAAAGGAGGCTGCAGAACGTTCTCGAAACGATGATTTTATAGCTGTATGCTTAAGAGATAGTAATAAATTAATCGGTAATATTTATTTTGCACAACAGGAACCGAAGGCGTTTGGCAACTGGGAGATCGGTTATGTCTTTAATCCTAAATATTATGGCAATGGATATGCCACAGAAAGTTGTAGAGCAGTGATGGATTATGGATTTAATAATCTAAAGGTACGTAGAGTAGTTGCTATGTGCAATCCAGAGAACAAATCTTCTTGGAGACTGTTGGAACGGTTGAAGATGAGACGAGAAGGATATTTGATTAATAACATATATTTTAAGAAAAATGAGAAGGGCGAGCCTATTTGGATTGATACGTATGAATATGCCGTTTTAGCGGATGAGTGGGAGAAACAGACAATTCTATAGTAGGAGGTATTTGCGTAATGGATGATGAATTGAAAATCAAAATGTACTCATTTACGGTGGATTGCAAAGACCAGCATGAATTAGCAAAATTTTATGCGGCATTGCTCAAGTGGGAAGTAATGTTTATTGATGAAGATTGGGCATGTGTATACGCTCCAGGAACACATCAGGGAGCATATCCTAGTATATTGTTTCAACGGAATCCTGAGTATAAACCGCCTGTCTGGCCAGAAGAGCCTGATGCTCAACAGCAAATGGCACATTTAGATTTTGCGGTGAATGATTTAGAAAAAGCAGTTCAATATGCAATCCATTGTGGTGCAATAATCGCAGATAAGCAATTCTCTAATTATTGGAGAGTTATGATTGACCCTGCTGGTCACCCTTTTTGCTTATGTCAAATGAAATCAATTATCGAGAGTGCTCATTTTGCGTTGTTATAGGAAGATGCTATTTGTTATATCAATGTTTTGATTAGGAGCCACTATATTTTTGTTTATACTGATAAGGGGTATAATCGGTATACTTTTTAAATGTTTTTATAAAATAGCCCACATTTTCAAAGCCACATTCTAGGCCGACCTCAAGGACACTTAATTCAGTATGTTTCAACCTATCACAGGCAGAGTAAACCCTCTGCCTGTTAATGTATTCAATCGGTGATTTTCCGGTTAATGTCTTGAAAAATCGGCTTAAATGGGAAACACTATAACCAGATACCTTGGCAAGATCTTCTACAGTGATATATGAATGACAATTGATATGAATATATTTGATTACCTTCTCAAGTCGTTCAACAATTTTTTTGTTTTCTGATAAATTCTCCTTGTGGAATAAGTTATGTTCAAAAATGTGAGAGAAGATAGAATATAAATAGGATTTTATCTTCAATTCGTAGGCAAACGATTTATTTTTATAGGTATTACAAAGTAACTTAATCATTTCAGTTACTTTATCTTCCACAGGGTTTGAAGAAAAATGACTATTAATAATATATTTCGATGATAGATATTTGCTACAGATATCAAAATCCGAGAAGATTAATGATGGATGAAATACAACAGCATAAAAACAAAAGTTTTCATGATTTTCTGATGAAATTGAATGTAGTGCATCTGCTTTTACATATGCACATTCACCTTCCTTTAACTCAAAACTCTCTACTCCAATCCGTATAATTGCACTACCAGATTCTATATAGATAAATTCACATTCATCATGCCAATGATAGGAAGCCATTAGGCCGGTGGCATAATAGACTTCAATAGGAAAATCTTTTGTACCATGGTGAACATTCTCCTTTAAATCATATAGTTCATAAATGTTCATTTTATTCGTCCTTCCTTATGGTTTATTCAAGAATAATGATGTTGCATTGTAAAAAATAATCTTGATTTATATGAATCATATAATTGTACAATTTTTAAGCATAATCATATAAGATATATGTTGAATTTAGCAGTATAATTATATTATTAGATAATAGATTAGTCAAACTATATTATTAAGGAGTGAAGATAATGGTAGATGATGAAACAGTATCAAAAGGAAAGATTCTTATTTATACTAGAACACCAAAACAAGAATACTCGCCCTATTTAGCATATAGTGTCCATCTAGCCTATAGTAGCGATGGAGCATCTTATCAAGCGTTAAATCAAAATTATGGGGTATTATTTGCGTCAGCAACAATCGATTGCAATAATATTATCAATGCAAAGGGATTAAAGAAACCTTACTTATTTTATACAGCAGATGGAAGTTTTGGTGTGGTGGCTATTCGGACCAATGCAGACGGCAGTGATGATGAGGAGAGTAAAGGGAACGTTCTTCTATGGACTTCTCAGGATCTTGTGCATTTCCAAGAGATCGGTCTAGTAGATTTGAAACAGGATGATTATGTTCAGGAAGTTACCTGTGAATATAACCCACAGACAGGATTATATAAGCTTCATTGGAAAGATGCTGATGGTAACTTCTATCAGAACACATTATCTGATGTGAAGGATGTAGCTAGCGTTTCAGAGCCAGTAGGAAGCAAGGGAATTACCCCTACATCCGTATCAACTGCACCAGAAGGAGCAATTCAAGGAAATGTGCTACTTGTAGATCATAATTTTGGTACGGAGCTTCTGCTGAAATGGTTACCTCTTGATAATATAGAGATAAAAACACCAGATTTAATCAAGGCATCCTCTGTGGATGAAGTAAATGAAGTGACAGCAACAGCCATTTATACAGATGGTTCTACTGCAATAAAACAGGTTCTATGGAATACAGATTGTATTGATTTTACAAAACCAGGAACATATGAGATTACTGGTACTGTAACTCAGGAAACTTATCCCTTCCCATTAGCTGTTGGATATGCAGATCCAGATGTTTTCCTCTGGGAGGATAAATATTATTTTATTGCTACCAACGATAATACCAATGATATAGGTTTATATGTTAGAGAAGCAGATACCGTATCTGGATTATTTGAAAAAGGGGTAAAGGAATATCTAATCTTAGATGTAGATGAATCGATCGGTTTGGTACAAACTTTTTGGGCACCTGAGTTTCATGTAATTGGGGATGAACTGTATATTTTATTTGCCTTTAGTGGGAATACCTGGGGGCCTCAGTCCTATGTTATGAAGTTGAAAAAAGGTGGAACTATTATCGATCCCCAGAGCTGGGAAGAACCAATTAGGGTGATGAAAAAGGATGGAACTTATCTGACAACCAGTGGTATTACCTTAGATATGACTTATTTTGAAACCAGTGGAGTTTCTTATTTGATGTGGTCCTACCGTATATGGAATCCAGAGGATTCTGGTTCTATGCTCTACATTGCAACTATAAACCCAGATAAGCCTTGGATATTGACCAGTGAACCTGTACTGCTATCAAGACCATTATATGGTTGGGAGAATCATGAACATACCATCAATAATGAAGGCCCTTATGCCTTAATAACGAAAGATTACGTGTATATCGCTTATTCAGGAGGCGCTGCCGGTGGATATTCTTACGTACTCGGTTTATTAAGCATTAAAAAAGGTGAGGATCTATTAGTTCCAAAGAATTGGATAAAAAGCAATGCTCCAGTGTTATCTTACTATTCCATGGAGGATATCTATGGTCCAGGTCATAATACGTTCTTCAAAGATTCTAATGGAAATCATATGATTGCGTATCATGCACAGGAAGCTATGAAAGACGCTCCAAGATGTACTGCCATTCATCGCGTCCATTATAATAGCCATGACATTCCTGTATTCGATATGTCTGCCAAACGAGATTTAAATCAGGAACTCATCAAAGTAACTTCGAAGATTGTCGTTCAATAATATTTATTTTGTCCAAAGAATCCAACAAAGGAGGAAGTCATTATGTTACTAGAAAATATGCCGAGTGTTCCCCATCCCAAGGCTGAAGTTTACTATGCTTCAGAAGCAGTATTATCCGGTGGTGCAAAGATAGAGATAGCCAATAGAGGTTATACGGGAAAAGGGTATGTAGGTGGATATTATGATAGTTCCACGGCTAGTACTACCTTTACAATCGAGGTTCCTAGAGATGGTGAATATTTCATATCCTTAAGATATGCGGCAGGGGCAGCAGGTAATTGGAGTACAGATAGAACCGTGGGCTTATCGATCAATGGATTGGAAAAAGTTCATGTTCCATTTAAGAGTATCAGTCCTAATTGGGATGTATGGTTAGAGAACATTCAGAAGGTAGGGTTAAAGGCCGGTAAAAACACGATTGCTTATATGTCTATCACAGAAAATGATAATTCTGACTGCATAAACCTGGATAAGCTTTCTGTGTGGACATTTCATGAGAGTCCATCCATTGATGGAATTGTATTTCAAAGGAACAATTATAGTGTAAGCGAGAAATACACTATGAAAACAGCAATTTATGAAGTGGATACCAATGGAATGCAGTCACAAATAAGTTCAGTTGTCACCTATAGCTCATCGGACACATCAGTTGCAACAGTAGATAAGGTGACAGGTGAGATTACAGGTGTTAAGGCTGGAACTGCAATAATTACAGCTGAAACCTCTGATTTTACTGCTGAAA
>CAYMLE010000174.1:0-5086 GCA_964391115.1 uncultured Herbinix sp.
TGTTAATATAATTGCCGTAAAAATATATGGGTGTTGATAGGACCTTAAGTTAAGTTTTCTATCAACACTCTTTTGATTATCGAACCAATCGATTAAGAATTAATCTATAGGAATCAGATATAATAATACTTTATAAAGTATACATCAGAAGTAATAGCAATATCTGAAACATATACCGGATACTAACAATTTCGTGAAAAACAATAAGACTTGGAGGTGGTTTGCTATGATGTCACGTAAATCGGTTATAACCTTTGGTATGGTCGCAATCCCAATTGCGATGTTCACAGCGACTCAGGATAACGATATTCGTTTTAATCAGCTGCATAAGGAAGACCATAGTCGCATTCGCTATAAGAAAACCTGTGGCCATTGCGGAAAGGAAATTAAAAGCCCAGATATAGTAAAGGGATATGAGTATGATGATGATAAATATGTTGTCATAACAGAAGAAGAGATAGAGAAGATTAAAACCGAAAAGGAAAAGTCAATCCAAATCCTTCATTTTGCTCAATTAAATCAGATTTCACCGGTCTATTATGAAAAGACCTATCAGGCGGCACCAGAGGCTGGAGGTGAAAAAGCATTCGAACTTCTTAGATCGTCTCTGATGGCGGAGCAAAAGATCGCGATTGGAAAAACTGTTTTGGGAACAAAGGACACCCTAATGGCAATCATCCCACGAGAAGATGGTATACTTATTTCCACTATGTTCTATGCCGATGAGGTCAAGGCACTCCAAAGACAGTATACCAAACCAGATGTAAATGAGCAGGAGCTAAATTTGGCAAAGCTTCTAATCAATTCAATGGATACGCCTTTTGATCCTTCGAAATACAAAGACGAATACCAAGCAAGACTGCGCGAGTTGATCGAAGCAAAAATTGCTGGCCAGGAAATCGTAGCTGCTGAACCAGTAAGTGAAGGTAAAGTAATCGACCTGATGGAGGCGCTCAAAGCAAGCGTAGAAAAAGCAAAAGCAGAAAAAGAAACGGCTTAATCTATGGGAGACTTAAAAGAGTATAATCAAAAACGAAATTTTGAACGAACCCTAGAGCCGGAGGGAGAGTCAGAATATTCGGAAGAAGGACTAAGATTTGTTGTCCAACATCACATGGCACGGAGAGAACATTATGATGTTCGTCTGGAGTGGGCGGGAGTTCTCTTAAGCTGGGCGGTGCCCAAGGGCCCCTCCTATCATACGAAAGACAAACGACTTGCCGTACATGTGGAGGACCATCCACTGGAATACCGGAATTTTGAAGGAACGATACCCAAAGGGGAATATGGCGGAGGGGTTGTCATGCTATGGGATGAAGGTTTCTGGGAGCCTTATGGTAATGTAGAAGAGGGCATGCGCGAGGGTGTCATGAAGTTTGTACTAAAAGGCAGAAGATTACTGGGAAAGTGGGCTTTGATCCGGATTAAAGGAAAAACAGGAGAGAAAGAAGACAACTGGCTTTTGCTGAAAGAGAAGGATGAGTATGTCAAAGACGCAGATGGAATATCTGAATATGTAACCAGCATCCGAACCGGACGCACCATGGAGGAAATCGAAAAGGGACAAGATGAGAAATTCAAGAAAAACCCGTTTAGCATGGCGAATGTTCAGCTTCCTAAATTAGTGAAGACAGTACCTGAGGATGAAAATTGGTTATATGAGTTGAAATATGACGGGTATCGAATTCTAGCCTTTGTGGAAGGTAACGGCGTACGTCTCATTACAAGGAATGGGAATGATTTTGTTAACCGGTTTCATAACATTGCAACTTCCCTCATTCGTTTCTCTGCTGGAAGAGCAATGGTACTGGACGGAGAAATTGTAGTAACCGATGCAGCTGGTAAGTCTGATTTTCAGGCGCTTCAAAATTATATAAAAAGTCCGAAAGGTAAAAACCTTACCTATATCATCTTTGATCTTCTGGCTTTCGATGGTATTGATCTTCGCGGGCGCCCCTTGATAGAGAGAAAAGAAATGCTTGAGAAGTTGTTAAAGGATGCACCCCCAAATCTGTATTATAGCCGTCACATCAAAGGAAAAGGAAAAGAGAGTTTTATTGTGGCTTGTGAGACAGATATGGAAGGAATTGTTGGCAAAAAAGCTGACTCTATCTATAGTGGAACAAAAAACGATGACTGGATTAAGCTTAAATGTGATAAAAGACAGGAATTTGTAATTGGAGGATACACTCTATCCGAAAAAAGGACCAGCGGTGTAAGTTCGCTTCTCCTTGGTGTATATGATGAGGATAAACTAGTCTATGCAGGACGTGCGGGGACAGGTATAAGCGAGTCTGAGATGAAGCTCTTGGAGGGTAAGTTTAAAGAGATTCACAGAGCCGATTCACCATTTCAGGAAGTACCTAAGCTCAGACCAAATGAGAAGATTATTTGGTTAGAACCTAACTTTGTCGCAGAGATAAAATTTGCCGAATGGACCCACGAAAATCAGTTAAGGCAGGCTAGTTATAAAGGTTTACGAGTGGACAAGGATCCGAACTCTATCATAAGGGAAAAACCAAGAGAGGATACGGAAGAGCGAACACAGGAGGAAGCAGCCGACTTTTATACAAATAAATTAATTATTCAAGGAGTAAAGATCTCCAATCCAGATAAGGTGGTATTCGATTATCCTAAGATCACAAAGGAGGAGGTGGTTCGATATTATGCGGAGGTTTCAGAACGCATGCTCGATTTTGTAGGCCATAGGCTTCTCAGTACAATACGCTGTCCAAAGGGGATATCGCAGACCTGTTTCTTTAAAAAACATCCCGGCCCAGGGAGCAAAAAGGTTATCATATTACCGGTAACGAATAGCAATGGTGAAACCGAAGATTATTTCTATATAGACAACGCCGCAGGACTGGTATCCGAAGCTCAGATGGGAACATTGGAGTTTCATATCTGGGGTAGTAGTGTTGAAACTCTTGAAATGCCTGATATGATGGTATTTGACCTGGATCCGGATGAAGGAATGGATATCAGTAGGGTGCGGCAAGGTGTGCTAGATGTGAAACATATTCTTAACGAGCTATCGTTAAAATCTTATCTAAAAACCAGTGGCGGAAAAGGGTACCATGTGGTAGTTCCTCTAAAGCCAGTTGTGACCTGGGAGGTCTTTCATGGTTTTGCAAGACGGGTTGCAGAGGTTATGGAGCAAATGTGGCCGGATCGTTATACCAGTAACGTGAGAAAAGCGAAGCGTACCGACAAGATATTCATCGATTGGATGAGAAATGGAAGAGGGGCTACGAGTATAGCACCCTATTCCCTGAGAGCAAGAAAAGGCGCCAGGGTGTCCATGCCAATCAGATGGGAGGAGCTTGACACCGTGGCACCCGACGGCATTACGATGAAGGATGCTCTTCAGAGAATTAAAGGTAATAATCCGTGGAGCGATTTTTTTGAGAATAATCAATGGCTTAAATAACAAAATAATATGAAGACCTGCTCAGAATGTATTATTCCGGCAGGTTCTTTTTATCTGCATAAGTTAGCCATATGAGGCTATTATTTTGACATGATCTTCTAACCCGTGGATATATGGGGTGGATAAACCACTGGTTAAGCCTATGGTCATGATTACGATACAATCAAACTAAGACCCACAGTATATATGTTAGTTGGTAACTAAGCTATATTAAGAAGTTATATGACGAGTAGATTTCTTTTTATTTGAAAATAAAAGGATAATAAAACTAAGATAGGGTATGTGGCATAGGTAGAAAATGTAAAACAATGCGACTAGTGAGTTAATTTATAGTTACACTAAATAATTAAAACGTCATCGAGTTAGCATGGTAAAATAATAAAGAGGAAATTGTTGACAAATAAAATAAATGGTGTTATTCTACAAATATATACATATAGAAACATTATTTCCAAAAAATATCGACGATACATTTGAAAAGGGGACGAGACAAAGGGATTATTTCATCAATTTTTCCATCTACTAGAGCGCCAAAAACCGCTTAATTGTATATATGGCCAAGAGCCTATACGAAAAGGTTGCAAGTTAAGTAACCTATTATAAAAGCCACTATGAGAGCGTAATTTGGCAGGATATTCTTGATAATCATATCTATGATGCAATTCCGTAGAGCTTCCCATCTAATATTGATAATGGAAAATAGTAAGGAGCAACAGCTGTAAGGTAAAAGAGACAGATGTTTATTAATCTATGATAAAACTGAAATAAGAGGTGAACGCTAATGAACATTGGGGTATTTGATGATAAGCCGTTAGTTCATGATAATATAAAACGAATTATAGAGAGTTTAAAAATGATAAGTTTTTAGAACTGGAGTTAATTCATTTTAGTTCTGCAGAAGAATTGTTACGATGTAAATATAATATTGTTGGATGATCAATAATCATGTGAATCTAATACTTACCTGTGGATTCCATACAGATACGATAACAGATATTCCTATTGGGTAGTCGTAAAACTTATGAATATTAGTATTGATGATAGAAAGAGATTTCTGAATATATTAATAATGTGATTGGGACGATAATATTTTGTAGACATCAAGCTCACAGCAGATGGGGTAATTAGCCTCATGATAAGTATCACCACCATAAAAATTGGAATAGCAAAATTGACTGTCATCCTGTAACTATATAAACATTGTTTATTACCAATGATAAGAGCCCGGACTCAATGTCCCACTTGTTTGTCCTTGAAAGGATAACCGCACATAATACTATTACTATGCTAGGTGCTATTCCAAATAAGAATTATTAATCATATAGGCACACAACATTTTTCATTATTTGTTTGTGCATTAAGCGAAGCGAAAGGAATGATTATAACTATGAGAAAAATGGAAGATATATTAGGGAAGAAAACAATTAATTTAGGATTAATATTGTTTTTTATGTTGTTTGGAACTTTATTTGTAATGGCTTTTTCAACCATCGAAATATTTACAGCCATATATATAAATGTAACTTTAATTTCATTATTGATTTACAGTGTAATTCTAATATTTAAATTCATTAAATATAAGAAGAAAAAAGTTTAAGTCTGAGAACATATGTCTATCCTATTCAGATTTTCTGATGTGGCTTTGACCCGATATTT
>CAYMLE010000175.1:0-4924 GCA_964391115.1 uncultured Herbinix sp.
TCCACATCACCAGTAATAGCATCTAAAATATCATTTAATATCTGAGTTATCTGCTCTCGAAAGATTAAAACTAGCCCAATGATAATAACTAGTATCAGAATTATTTCAACCACCCCGATACCCTCCTGTCTACTGAATAATACCTTCTTCATCTTTAATTTCATCCTACTATTTGGCCGCCTTATCGGCAGCTCCTCCTTTCTTACTTAAAATCAAAATCGAAATGACATAAAAGCCGGAATAATAACGATAACCAACACAATCATTAGCATCACCATCATGGGTCCCAAAAGCTTTGTTCCAGCCTCTTCTCCTAATCGTTTTGCATGCTCCTTCCTATCTGCAAATGCATCCGTTGCCTCCTTGTTTAGTATATCTGATAAGCCTTTGCTTCCCTTTCTTAGATTCTGTGCTATCAAAGTACCAAATCTCATATAAGGCAATACTCCAGCTCTCCTGCCAAACTGTTCATAGGCTTCGCCTTCAGGGACACCAAGCTTAAGTTCACGGATGGTCAATCGCATCTCCTCGTAGACATAGCGCGGTTTCATCATTCCCCGATCCAACTGAGCGACATAATCCTCTGTGATTTTTACCCAGGCCTGCTTAATTGTCATTCCTGCATTTACTAATAAAGTAAACTTATTAATTAACTCTGGGTAATCGAGTAGGAGCTGTGCATTTCGCTTCTCTAACCTATTCTGCAATTCCTTGTCTCCATAGACCCATACAATAACAGCTGATAAAATTCCTAAAAGTGTTATTGTTATACCTGGATTTTGCTTAATCTCCTCCCAACTTAGAGAATACTCGCCAATGCTCTGCGGTAGCTCCCATTTCTTTTCATTTTTTGCATCGTCTGAATTTGCCTGTAATGCTTTCTTGAGGTCCTTCAGAACCTGCTCATGGTCTGACAAAGGCTTTGGTAGTACATTAAACTCCATTTTATGTTCTTTCTTCTGTTTCTTGTATGATAGATGAGCTGTGGCAGAGACCTTCACTCCAGTTGGTGGCAGCTCTTCATTATGTATCGTTCCATCCCTAGCGATAATTTTGATATCTTCTGATGACCACTCAACTCGTAGTCCTGTTCCCGTAAGATTGGTAATGAAGTTTAGATCCTCTGTCACTTGGTTTTTATCCTTATTCATACCAAGAACCTTGCTTTCCAAGTACTGAATTCCCTTCTCAAAGGCAATCTCCAGCTCATCCTCTGTATACTCTCGTTCCTCTATGATTACCCTCAGATTCTCTGCAAAACCATCTGCCTCCTCCTCTTTCGAGTCATTAAGCACGACCTTAAGACTGATTTCACTTTCACCCTCTCCGATCTCTGGACGAACCAGATAATAATCTTTTAGGTTTTCTCCAAGGCTTATCATAGATAACCAGCCCAATATGGAAAGAACGTTACATAAAATTAGTACAAACATAACGATTGATAGCTTTTGACACCAATACCATTTTTCAGTTACTTTATGATTATCTTTTCTATCGAGGATGCGAAGAACCTCCAACATCCTGGTTTTTCGAGAAAGGAACTGATCGAGCCTCGTTATGGAAACAAACTTCCAAACAACAGGATATAAAAAATATAGTTTATGTTCTTTGTGATTTAGCTCTCGAACCTCATTTTTGGGATCCTTGATAGATAATACAAACAAACCGAAAACAAATAGAAGAAAAATAATGTTAATATAAATCATTTTTACCCTCATTTCTGAGCTGAATTATCGGTTTTCAATTCATGCCTTCATTAATAGCCCTATCAAATTTTATTGACACAAACTAGCGAAAGGAACGATTGAACTCGATCTCTTTCTCCTTACCTCCTATAGTTCAATTGCAATAATTCGATCTATCATATGGTAGGTAACTAGGTATAGGCCTAAAAGAAAGGTCATTAGTATAATCCCAAAGCTATTATGATAGAGAGGATTTAAGAATCCTGGAGATGATATTAAAAGAAAACAGATGAAGCCTAAGGGAATTACCCTCATAATATCAGCTTCCAATTTTTTAGCTGTAACTAAGGTTATGATTTCCCTCTTTACCTCAATCTTGTCTTGGATTGTATTACAGCTAGTCTTAATTATCTTAATTAGATCACCTCCGGTCCGTTTTGCTGTCGCAAAAACTTCTGCAAAGCTAATAATATCCTCTATACCGGTCCGCTCTCCTAATTGCATCAATGCCTTCTCCACTGTGATGTTCATCCGAAGTTGGTTAAGTATATAAGCTAACTCCTTCATGATCGTTGTGTTCCCATCATAGATAAGACTCAAATCCTTTATGACCTCTTCTAAGCCATGTTCTGCAGAATACCCTGCATTTAATGCAGCAGATAAGCTTATGATTGCATCCTTAAACTCTAGATTTAACTGCCATTTTCTGTTTTGTATTAGACGTTTCTTGGCACGGCGACAATATGGTATAAGAATTGGACATAAAAGCAAGATACCCAACAAGCTCTGAAAAAATAGAAAACCAATGATAACTGCAACCCCAACTCCTTGCAGTGTATATCTGCAAATCTCCTTGAGACTAAAGCGGTACTTGTTATAATCCTCAATCATTTCCGCACAAATCCTCCAGTTTAATCCCTGCCCGTTTGAGCTTGTCCGTATAAACCAATTCCTTTACCTTTACCAAGTGTCCGTGAATTTTTCCTTCGTCCTCCCCTTCTTCTATAAATGTATATAAGGGATTTAACTTTATCCCATTCTCACTTACATCAATCACTTCTGTTATTTCCAAGACCCTTCTGGATCGATCCCTTAGTCTTCCCAGATGAACAACAATATCGATCGCCGATGCAATTTGTCTTCGGACAGCCATTAATGGTATATCGGCTCCCATCAGTACCAGCGATTCCAGTCGGCTTAGCATATCGGCCGGAGAGTTAGCATGGCCTGTGGATAAAGATCCATCATGCCCAGTATTCAATGCCTGGAGCATATCTATGGCGGCCGCATCCCTCACCTCACCTACAATAATTCGATCGGGTCTCATTCTAAGTGAGGTTTTGATCAGGTCTCTAATGGTTATCTGATTATTTCCTTCCGTATTGGCATTACGGACTTCCAGCCTTACTAAATTTGGAATATTACGAATTTGTAGCTCGGCCGAATCCTCTATGGTGATAATCCTCTCGTGATTTGGGATAAAGTTAGATAGCACGTTCAAAAATGTGGTTTTCCCTGATCCTGTACCTCCACTGATGAAGATATTATAGCCCGCGACAACCAGCTTTCTTAAAAACTCTGCTACTTCCTTCGTTATTGACTCATATTCAATTAATTGCTCAATCGTTATAGGGCTCTCTGGGAATTTACGTATGGTTATCACTGGTCCATCCATGGCTACTGGAGGTAATACTATGTTTACTCGGGAACCATCGGATAATCTAGCATCAACGATGGGGTTTGCTTCATTTACCGTTCGATTAGACAGAGATACAATCTGCTGAACAACATCCTCTAATTTCTCCTCTGTTTCAAAATACTGGTCACTCGGTCGTATTCTTCCATTTTGTTCTATAAAAACATGACCTGCACCATTAACCATAATTTCAGTAATGCTCTTATCCTCAATTAAATCCTGGAGAATATCAAGTTTTCGGATAGAGTTAAAGATATCTTTACGAAGTTTCTTCTTTTCTTGCATGCTGATATAATTCTCTTTACTTTTTAACAATAGAATCTGATCAATCGTTCCAAGAAGCTCGTCATCCGATATCTCTGTTGTTAGGTCAATACTGCTTAATACTGTCTGTTGTAGCTTTTCTTTTAGCCAACTCATAAGCTCTCCTTTCATAAAAGATTTACAGCTTTTGTGTTCAACAGTTAAGAGTTCCGCAATTACCTATAAAGTGGGATTTGCATAAAGTTCACTTGCCTGCTGAGCTGCTAGTTGCCACATCACGTTATTATTTCTTTCCTGTATATCAAAGCATACCTTGTCTTGCGGCACCTCTTCAGGCTGATAAATAATTTGGTATAGCGGCTCTTCTATCTTCACCCCCATGAATTCCATCTGCCGTTTCCATTCATTTATTGAGCATTCTCCATATGAATTATCTTCTGCCATAACTAACGTCCTCGTGCTATGGTTTAACAGCTCGATAGCAAATTCCGAATAGAATCCAACATAGAATATTACAGTATTGAAAGACAAATTCTGTGAAAGGTCCTTGACCCACCGGGTTGCATCCTCCTTATTTAAAGAGAGTAGATCCAACCCATGGGTAAGTCCATTAAGATAAGAGAGTTTTCCATAGAACTTAAGTAATGCATTCAATTTTTCCGTATAATCAGGATGATTATCTTTTAGATAATAGATGTATTCCGACAGTGAATCATCGGAATCAGTGGCGGTGGGTGGTGTAGACACTGGAAATAATTCCAAGGGAATGAAAAGTGTTTTGTGCCTTTCGGCTAGATTTAGTGCCAGGTTCCAGGAGAAGGTCTCTCCTGCTATCCCTGATAAAGGTGAGAATACCGAGATTATATTAAGTGGACCATTTCTGTTTTTGCTACTTTGCGTTTGACTGATACATTTGGAATAATGAGACTGAATGTCCTTCCATACCCCATCTGCTGTTTGGTATCTCAGAATCCGTGGATACATAACCTCTGGATTTTGCTCTCTACTATCATCAAGATAAATTATGAGTTTGATTTTTTCCTTTGGAAATTCATCTAATGATAACTCGTCTCCCAGTAACAGTATTTCTAATTGGGAATGTACTATGAATTCCTTTAAACACTCTTTTTTTGTAAAAGCAATAACCTCAAAATCTACGTTCTTACGCTTATTTAGATATTCCATGAAACGCGTAGCGTAAACGGCATCTGTATCATAAAGCGCTAAAACTTTCTTCAAATAATAACACCTCCGTAATAAAGCAGAAATTAAATTAGTA
>CAYMLE010000176.1:0-4871 GCA_964391115.1 uncultured Herbinix sp.
AGTTGTACTCAATTCATAGTTGTACTCAATTCATAGTTGTACTCAATTCATAGTTGTACTCAATTCATAGTTTTACATAATTCACTCGCTGTACGATGTTGCATCTTTGGATTTATTTTATGTAAAACACCGTCTTTTCGAAATAGGGAACCTGTACCTCGGAATTCAAATGAAACACCCGCCTTTTTGCATTGTTCTCTTATGTTTAAAATCCAGTTATAATCGCATACTCTAGCATCTCTTCCAACCTCACCATTCGTTGATACTTGATCAATTGCATGAAGATATGGTGTTAAGTTGATTTCTCCTAGTAAAGGCGAACACGCAATAATTCGATGCTTGATAGGATAGGATATAAACAATGGTAGTCGATAATCCGCAAGCTCTTGATTTTCAACTGTACAGCCTATGGTTACATTATCATATCCATCTCCCCAATCATTTGGCAAAGAAACATTAAAACGATCTATTCTTTTTGTAAGAAAGAAGAAATTTAAATCAGGACGCTGCTTTATCATGCTCCATGCTTCTTCTCGCCACTCATCGGCCTCCGCTATAAAAAAGTCAGTTGTAAAGCAAGTATTTACGGTTTTACCACTGTCCATCTTGTATTTTGTAATCTTTTTACGCGGCATGTAAACCGTTTCAATAGGCTTACAGAATTCATCGGTTTTAACAACTTCATTTTGACCACACCGCTTAGAATATGGGCCATAATAATAACAATATGTGCAACCATCACTAATTTTGTAACACCCTGTCCACGGTTCCCATCCCACAATTTCACCAGCTTTCCTTCAAATGTATTAATAATTTATATCTGCCCTCGCATTGCGGGGTGTTTACTTACGTTAATCATATAAAAAATCCTGTTCTTTGAATAAACTTGCAACAGCTTCCTCATAATCACATAATTTTTCTGCTTTCTTAATTTTCTTTTTATATTTTGCATTATCTGAAAACATCAATATCATATATGTCCATATTTCTTTCATTTTAAATAAGACATTCCTATCTCCAAACAAAACTTTCTTATAATCTTCATAAATTCTATCATGGAATTCTTTTAATAATTGTTTATCCATCTTTATACCATCTGTTACACTGCCAATTAATCCAGGATTGGTTATTAAACCCCTACCAAGCATTAAGGTATCGACATTTGGAAAATCATATGTAAAATCTTGAATGTTTTGAATATTGAATAAGTCTCCATTATAACAAACCGGATTTTTACTTAATATCAAGGCTTCTTTAAACATTTCCAGGTTGGGTTTATTTTTATAGAAGTCTTTTTGAATTCGAGGATGAATGATAAGCTCAGATATTGGATATTTATTGAATATTTTGATTATCTCATAGAATTCCTCAGGCTGTTCTTTACCTAATCTCGTTTTGATCGATATTTTGGTAACGGATGCGGTAAATATTTCATCTAAAAATTGATCCAATTCATCTCTTTTTGCAAGAAATCCAGATCCTTTATTTTTGGAAACTACCGTCCCAGAAGGACAACCCAAATTCAAATTAACTTCATGATATCCCAGTTGTTTTATTTTCTTTGAAGTATGAATAAAATCTACAGCATTATTAGTTAATAATTGAGGAACCAAAACCAACCCTTGATTATTTTCAGGCAAAATATCATTTATTTCACGTGTTTTAAAGCTTTCGCTTTGATTCGCAACAATAAAGGGGGAAAAATATTTATCTACATTATTAAAAATATCATGATGGGCATTTCTGTATATGTATCCCGTTAAACCTTCCATTGGTGCAAAATAAAATTTCATTTATTAACAGCTCCTTAACCTTTCCAAGTTGAATAAGATCATGTATCCATGATTAAATTAGCATCAAATGCTTTAACTATAAAACATTAAACGGTCCATATCTATTTTATAATTCTTAATTTATGCACTAACAGCAATCATATTATTTGACAATCCACCGATCCATAAATGCCTTCTCAATAAACTCTTCTTTTTCCAGATACTCTTGTAAGATATCTCTAATGTATTCATTTTTGTATTTCGCGTCCTTGTTATTCGCTAAAGTTCCATAACCGGTTCCTCTTTGAAGATAATCAGAGGTCGCTACCGTATACCATTTATCGACAAGCAACGTTTCATCATTAATACTGATATTGCATATATTTCTACCATCATGCTCTATAACTGCGTTGGATACATGGAGTCTACCTAGATATTTCCAGCGAAAACCAGGTCCCTTACCATCAGCATAGCAATAATCCGTATCTAACGAATTTTGTAAGGCTTCCCATAAATCCTTACCTTGTATCGAAAAACTAGTGGGATTTAAAGGAGATGGGCATAATTCTATGATCTTCATTCTTGATACATTACCCTTTTTAATTCCTCCGTTCATAATACCACTATTAATGATGCCTAGGTCACATTGTAATTCATCCCGTAAAGCATCTGCAAGCAGATTTGTCATAGGGTTCTCTTCAACCACATCATGCCATAAATCTCGGTCTATTCTGCAGAAGGGTACACTGAGTTTCCGAATTGCTTTTTCTCGATTTGTCTTTATTATTTCAAGCACTTCATTGGATTCCTTACATTCATGGATGTCAATATTACTGCCTTCCATCAATGTAACCTTATTTTTATCTACTTCAAGTACAAGCATCCCCAAGTGCTCACCAAATGCACCCGAAGTAAAAATCACTTTTCCATGATCTGTTTCAGGCTTCTCCATTAATATGTGAAAATGCCCACCGATTATGATATCAATACCATCAATATTTTCTGCAATTTCCTTATCCTTGTCCATTCCAAGATGGGAAAGCAAAATACAAATATCATAGTTACCTTTATATTTACTGATTTCACTACGTATTGCCTCTAGATAATTTTCCAAGTCAAATCCAAGCAACTCTGTAAAGAGTCCAATATCCGGAGAAGCGCCTATAATTAATATTCTCAACCCGTCTCTATCAATAACTATACTTTTTTTCACATCATTTATAGCAGCAAAATTAGGGCGACGTAAGTTACTGCTAAGTAAAGGTACCTTTGTATTTGCTGCCATATATTCTAGGACCTCGAGCCCTTGAAAGGTCTCATTGTTACCCACGGTAAGGGCGTCGTATCCTGCATATTCCAACAACTCCATAGCAGCCAATCCATCGGTTCCCTGTAATTCAATTCTTTTAAAGTCAGCAAAATCACCTACATCAAGTACAAGGGTATTGCTATCCTTAAGCTCATTAATTTTCGTTACAATCTTAGAGAAGTTCTCATAGTTACTATGGATATCATTGGTATGTAGTATCGTTAATCTCATGTTCCTCCCTTTAGCCTTGAAGACCCTTCGCTTGCCTTTCCATATCCTCTATTACAATATCATAAATCTCGCCTATCGAAGAACAATACTCCAACACTTTCCATGGCTCATTGGTATGATAATGTATTTTGATCAATTCTTCGTCTCCAACCGCCAATAAGCAGTCACCTATAAAGTTATTTGTAAAGTATTCATTGATAATATCTTCATCAAGGTTTTCTCCCTCAATTAATAATTGTGTGTCATATCTATATTCTATCATCTGTTATATTTCCTTTCATATTCCGCTTATAGTCTTACTACCATTAATGCTTTCGAATAAAATTCTCTACAGAGTCTTTACATATTTCCAGAAATGTTTCTTCTCCAATGGTATTAAATTTAAAGAATACAGCCTGACTGCCACCTGAGGTAATTGCGCTTATAAACAAATCATCCTCATTTCCCGTAATGGTTACGTTCATGCTTACGCGGTTTCCTCCAGCCACACTATACCGTTCATATACCCGAACAGCAACGTTTGAATTTCCCAATATAATATCACTACCGTCCTCATAACTTACAGAAGAACTGCCATTTGTAATATCCCTATGAATCCAATTAATAAACTCATGAAAATTTCCCTTTAATCTTCGTTCAAATTTCGCCATAATAGAGCTCCTTCCTATTCAAATATCTTGTTTCGATAATACAAAACGCTAAGTTTTCAAAATAATCTGTAATAAGAACAGCTCATACTACTAAGTCGCTACTACAAAACTATCTATGGTTTTATATAAGCATAGCCTTCATTTTGTTTTTTTACAAGCTCAACAACTCCAGCTGGAACGATATCTACAAAGTGAATTAAATTATCTTTTTTTATATTATATGCCGTTAATGCATTATTACAGGCTACGAATTTAACACCTTTTCTATTTAAGCTTTCCATCGTATTAGTATCCGCATTTAAATCTTGATTTATATCATAATACTTAACTGCTTCTGAATTGGCCAAAACCTCAATGTATAAATTCTCATCGTCTAACCCATTCAACAGATTACCAACATTTCCTAAAAGAAGTTTCCATTTCTGAATCTCATCAATATGAAATATAACTTTTATATCCGACATAACAGCCCCATCCTTTCAGTATTTATTGTATTTCTAATAGTTGTAATATCTATAAGTTCACTATCGTCATTGAATGATAATAATAATCAAAACAGTTCCTTCCCATTCCACTTTCGTAATTTTAACTCATTTCTGAATGGAATAGCTACAATCTATTTTGTCAGTCACGACTTTTCACTCTGATAAAGTGTTTAATAAAATATATAATTTGATATATGAAACAAATCGGCAAAATAGGAATAACACACATACCAATGGCTGTCCATAGAAAAAATTCAAAAAAAGAATCCCATCCATATATTGTACGTAGATATACTGGCAAAATCCAAGTATATACGTCATATCCGAAAATTGCATGATATAGTGAATATAATATCAAAAATATAAATGGAATAAAAGACAACCATAAAAATATTCTAAAAATTTTCATTTTGCGCATGTACGC
>CAYMLE010000177.1:0-4857 GCA_964391115.1 uncultured Herbinix sp.
TAATAATGATAATGGGGAAACGAATGAGACCAGTAGAGTGCAGTCCGCACTTAAAATGCCAAAGAATATACGACAGGTTGGAAAAAGTAATGCCGTAAAAAAGATATATGTAGAAGATTATGTTATGACCTTTATTAAGCAATTGGCAGGAGAAGATTTTTCCCACTGTAAGGTTGCTGTATTGGTTGGTCACTATGTAAAACAGGAAAATACCCGATGTTTATTTATCAATGGAGCCCTTGAGGTTGAGAATCTGGATGTAGTTAACGAAATTTTATTTACCAATGATATCTGGACCTCCATTTATGAAAATATAAAAAAACATTTTATCGATGCCGAGATTGTGGGATGGTTTATCGGGGGCCCCGGTTATCAGATGGAGGACATGGATCGGATTCGGAAGGCTCACGTTGATAATTTTGCAGGCCAGGATAAGACACTCTTAATCTATGATAACATGGAGAAGGAAGAAGCATTCCTGCTATATGAAAACAACCGTTTAATTAAGCAGGAAGGGTATTACATATATTACGAGAAAAATGAAGACATGCAAAACTATATGATTGACCATAATAAAACAGATCGTGTAGAGGAAGAATATGTAGACCAGGTATCGAAGAATATTCGAACGGTTATTCAGAATAAGCAGCCCGTGCCTGAGGATAATAAGAGTGTAACTAGGCTGATGTATGCAGCAGGAACTCTGCTGGCAGTCATAATCTTGTTAGTAGGTGCTGCAATGCTGAACAACTATGATCAGATGAAGAACATGCAGAAGGCTCTGGACTCATTATCCACGAGTATCCAACAGGGCGATTCCAGTAATGTGGATCTTAATTCCGTTATAAAACCGGGTAATTCAACCGGGATTGAATCAGTTGTTGATTCATCGGAAGGGGAGGATTCGGACGGACAACTTGATGTAAATGTAATACCGGGCGATCTGAAGCCCATTGATGATAAGGAGAAAAAATCCTCCGGTGGAGAAGAATTGGCAGAGGATAATGAGGCTCAAAAGAAGGATGACAAGGACCAGAATAGTAGTAAGAATTCTGCCAAGGAGGATAGTAATACGGTCTCGAAGAAGGAGGTTAAGTATTACACCGTTGTCAGCGGAGATTCTTTGGCTGGGATATCCTATAAACTTTATAACACAGCAAATAAAATAACTACCATAAAGAAACTAAATAATATTGAGGACGAAGATATGATTTATATCGGACAGAAACTTATTGTGCCGTAAAAACATGGTAACCAAAGTGTAACCAAGATAAAACATGTGCCGTATTAACCACTGGTATGCTACAGTGGTATACGGCACATACTTTTATAAAAAAGTAGTGCTATGGTTATGAAAATGAGGTATAATCACAATATAATGAAAGCGTCCAAACGGAGCAATAAGATCGAGAACATGTTTTTTGTTCATGATATAATGAAAGCGTAGAGAGGAAAGTACAAGCTTGTTTGTGTTTTCCAAACGGAGCAACAAGATCGAGAACATGTTTTTTGTTCATGATATAGTACAATCACAGGAGCAGGTTATGGCTAGAGAAAAAGATGGAGAGTCCCTAAGAGATTATAGGAACCGTAAGAAGCGGTATCAAAGAAGAAAGATAGTTCTTATTACCTTGGTTATGCTGATATTGGTGGCTGCCGGGGCTATTTACCTGTTCATGCTTTATAATCGGACCTATCAAAGCTATGAGGTTATAGCAACTACGGCTAATACAGAGGAGAACATTGCCGGTTATCTAGAATATGAAGAGGGAATGGTACGTTTTAGTAAGGATGGTGCCGTGGCCTTTGACAAAAATGGCAAGTTATTATGGAATGGATCTTATGAGATGCTTGACCCGATTGCAGACACTTCTGGTAAATATGTCGTAATAGCCGATCGTGGCGGCAAAGCCATACAGATATTTAACGAGAAGGGGCAAGCGGGTACCCTGAATATGGATTATGATATCACCAAGGTACAGATTGCGGCACAGGGGATCGTGGCGGTACTGATGTGGGATGGGGAGACTAATTTTGTCAAGCTGTTCGACCGAGAGGGTACCGAGCATGTGGCGATTAAGACGGTAGTTCAAAAAGATGGTTACCCGATGGATATTGCATTATCGGATGATGGTAGGAAATTAGGGGTGGTGTTACTCTCTGTTAATAAGGGGAAGGTGGCCAATAAAGTTGGCTTCTATAATTTTGGCGAAGTAGGTCAGAGCTTGTCCGATCGTTGGGCAGGTGGATATTTGTATGATGAAGAAGATTATTTGGTGCCAAGAATCGTGTTTTTAGATAATAACACGGTCTGTGCCTATAAAGATAACGGCTTTATCCTTTATTCCGTGCCGGAGAAGCCGGAGGAAATAAAAGAGGAAACCTTTGAACAACAGATCAAGAGCATCTTACATAATGAAAAATATACTGGAGTAGTATTGGAAGAGGATGGAGATAAAGCGTCGCGCCTTCTCCTTTATGACTTAAAGGGAAATCAAGTATTGGATAAGAAGCTTACGATGGATTACAATGATATCTATATCTCAAAGGACGAGATTATCATGTATGACAACCTGTCCATTGTTATTATGAAAACCAGTGGTAGAGTAAAGCTGGAGTCTACATTCCAATCGAATATCTCTGCGATATTCCCAATCAACTATTTGGATCGCTATTTCTTGGTAAATGCAAATGAAATTTTGGATATAAAGCTTGTGGAATAGCGCATTTGAATAAAGTTATATCTACAAACGGATGCAGAACAGCTAGATAAGATGACATTAATTAAATTGATTAATTGAGAAACTTGTAACTTGTAGATATTGTAGGGATACCAAAATACGGTTCTCGATATTTGCATTTACGTCTGTATATCAATTATGTGGGAGGATACAAATGAACTGGATATTGATAGTAGTATTAGCGATTCTAATAGGGAATGCCCTCATCGGATTGAGAGTTGGGTTTATTAAGACGGTATTTTCATTGGCTTCTATGTTGGTGGCTCTGATTTTAACAGTATGGTTTAGCCCCACTGTAAATGATATGCTACAAAACAATGAAAAATTTAGTGGCCTGATCACTGAGAAGGTAGAGCAGATGTTATCCTTAGAGGAGAAAGAATCTGACATTTCCGATCAAGATGCTTATATTGAAGGATTACCCTTACCAAAATCAATTAAGAATACCTTGATAGAAAATAGGGATAAAGGGATAAAGGATTTGAAGGGATACATAGCTTCCTATATCACAGGAATCATTATAAATTCTCTCGCATTTATCCTTACATTTATAAGTATTTTGGTTATACTATGGGTGATCTGTTTTGCGCTGAATATTATTAGTAAGCTTCCAATCCTAAATCAAATAAATAAGTTGGCAGGTATGCTGGCAGGAGTGGTCCACGGATTGGTAATAGTATGGCTGTTATTAATCTTGTTAACAGTATTCGGCGGAAGCAAGTTCGGCCAGGATGCATTTGTTATGATAGAAGAAAGTGTTCTGTTAAGTCTTATCTATAACAATAATTTTTTACTCACCATAGTAATCGGTGCTTCTAAGCTGTTACTATAATGTGGTGGATGGATCATCGGATTTACTAACTATACACTAAACATAAAGGAGCAATAGGAAATGAACGAAGTATTAAGTAAAATTCAAAAAATGGGTATCGTTCCGGTAATTAAGTTAGATGATGCAAAGGACGCAGTACCCTTGGCAAAAGCCTTAGTAGACGGAGGATTGCCTTGTGCAGAGATAACCTTCCGTACTGCAGCAGCGGAGGAATCCATTCGCCTAATGAGACAGGCGTATCCGGATATGCTGATTGGTGCAGGAACGGTATTGACTATAGAGCAGGTGGATACAGCAGTGAATGCTGGTGCAACCTTTATCGTAAGTCCTGGCTTGAATCCTAAGGTGGTTCGCTATTGCGTAGAGAAGAATATTCCGATTACCCCTGGCTGTTCCAATCCAAGCGATGTGGAAGCTGCAATTGAGCTGGGGCTGGAGGTTGTAAAGTTCTTCCCTGCAGAGGCAGCTGGTGGCTTGGCTATGATCAAAGCGATGTCTGCTCCCTATGTTAATATGAAATTTATGCCTACCGGTGGAATTAGTGCAAAGAACCTGAACGCATACCTTGATTTCTCAAAGATCATTGCCTGTGGTGGCAGCTGGATGGTTAAGGATGAACTAGTTAAGGCTGGTGACTTTGATAAGATTACAGAGCTGACGAAAGAAGCTGTAACACTGATGCTTGGCTTCGAGCTTCGCCATGTCGGTATTAATGCGGCAAATGACCAGGAAGCAGATCAGGTTGCTACTTCGTTCGAGAAATTATTTGGATTTGTAAAGAATGTTGGAAACAGCTCGATCTTCGCTGGAACTGGAATTGAAGTAATGAAACAGCCTTATCTGGGACAGAAGGGTCATATTGCTATTCAAACAAACTATATCGATCGTGCGATCTTCCATCTAGGGCAGCAGGGCTTCACCTTTAATGAGGAAAGCAAGAAGTATGGTAAGAATGACAAGTTGGTTGCCATCTATCTGAATGAAGAGATTGGTGGGTTTGCAGTTCATCTAGTGCAGAAATAAGTAAAGAGGATCTATAAGTATAAAGTAGCCGATAGGAGGGGGAATCCTATCGGCTATCTTTGTATCCCAGTTAAAATTTTATGGTATGTTCTATGACTAAAGAGGAGAGGGATTGAGCATGAAAATCCGATGAATGGGACTGACATAAAATGGATAGAAAAAAGTTTGAAAAAGGATAGAAAAAAGTTTGAAAAAGTAGGATAGAAAAAAGTTTGAAAAAGTTATTGACATAATGATCCTGGGGTGATATACTTATTTTTG
>CAYMLE010000178.1:0-4841 GCA_964391115.1 uncultured Herbinix sp.
GCTTGTATTCCTATTTCATTATATTTTACCTTAGGTGGGATTATTCCTATGAGTTTTTCAAATATCAAGCGCCAATCACCCGCTTTCCTTCGTCCATCATCTATTTTTTAGATACTGAACCGCTATCTGGGTCCGATGCTCCAGCCCGGTTTTCTCCAGAATGGTACTAATATGATTACGCACTGTCCCATTCGTTAGATATAACTTTTCACCTATTTCCTTATTAGATAGCCCATCAGCAATTAGCTTAACGATATCCATTTCCCGGGAAGATAACAATAATTCAAATACATTGTTACCGGTAGGCTGGTCGGATACCCGGCTTCTTATAAATTCCAGAATATCTGCTTGAAATACGGTTCCGCCACTATGTATGACCCGAATTCCATTAAGGATCCGTTCTGCAGGGCTATTCTTAAGAATATACCCGTTGACCCCTGCCTTAAGAGCCCGTAGAATCAACTCCGGTTCATCAAAGGTCGTCAGAAGCAAGGGAATGGAGAGGTGCTCATTCATAATCTCTACTGCCGCCTGAATACCATCCATCCCGGGCATCCGTATATCAAGCATCACCACATCTGGTTTATGTACACGGCATAATTCCACCACCTGACGACCATCCTTCGCAGCTCCCAGAAATTCTATATCCTCCTGCGTCTCTAGAATCATCTTCAATCCTTCTCTTATTATTGCATCATCATCTGCGATAACTACCCTGATCATGGCACCCTCCCTACTTTACCGATTGTATCAATGATTGTACTAAACGATGGACTTCAATTATTACAACAACCGTGTATAATATTTTGTTTTCTACTGTATTCAGTAAATAATTAGCTCACTTGGAATATCAATTAGCCCAATTGACTCTTTGCGCATTTATCATCAAAATTTTAGCCCAGATTTAATAAGTAAATATATTTGTCACCATAAATCCATGCTCTTTCATTTGGAAAAAGCACCTACCCTTCGAACCTATCGTCCGTTCCTCTATGGCCTCCAGCCCTAATCCCTTCTCAAAGCTTCCTCCCATCGTTCCATTATCCGAATACTCAATCTTTATTATTTTTTGATAGACCTGAATGTCTAAGATGAGTTCCGTTGCATTGGAGTGCTTCAACAAATTAGTTAGACATTCCTTCAGATTATCATGAATGCAAGCCCATAGTTCCAGGCTAATATGGCTTAGGTCACCACTGGTTTTAAGCTGAGTTGATTTATTATAGGTAACCTTAAACTCCTCCAGAACAGCAGTAATATCATGGATGCCCACCACATAGTTATCCGTACGCTCTTCTCTCAGTGCCGTACGGATCTGGTCCACCCCCTCCCTCAGGTTATGGATCGCTTTTCGAACGCTACCTTCGGATTTTACCGGCTGGTCCTTCATCAATAACAGGGCAGCTTCAAGCAGTATAATACTACCTGATATTCCATGGCCGATCTGATCATGAATTCGCGCAGCGATACGATTGCGTTCCTCCAAAGATGCGGATAGTTTCAGCGTCTTAATCAGATTTCTCAGATTGTTCTGTTTTTCTTCCATTGCGAGTAAGGCTACTTTCTGGTCGTCATTGATGCGTTCATATGCTGCCAACTTCTCCAGTAAATATCGGCAGATTACAACCAGAAGAATTAGTATCACGGATATAGCTGCTTCTGTACTCTTAGGCGCGAAGATTAAGAAACTAAAGATAATCGATACCAGACTAATCTGATTGAATTGACTCTGTTCCAGGACACTATCAATCAAATGAAGGAAAAGAAGCACGAACAAGGGAAACAGTACCTCCATTCCAAGATAAAAACATGCTCCACCGGAAGCAAGAATTGTGACGATAACCCATTTATCCTTATGAAACAAATGACTAAGTAGAAGCTCTATTACAAATATACAGGCAAAGCTAAGAGCCGATATAACCACCCGGGTTATATCGGCCTCTTCACTGTCCATTATCAATAAGGAAGCAGCCAATGCAGCTGTTTTAACAAGAAGATAAAGTGTCGGTTTATCTATCATAATTTTCTCCCAGCTCTAAGGGTATTCGATTTTTTTCATTTATTGTAATTTATTATCATTTATATATCATTAATATTTGATACTGGGGTTAAAAACCCACAATAAATATATCAGCGCATATAGGTGTATATAGATTCGGCTTAGCATCGACCGGCTGAATGGGGTTAACTTGAAGGAAAAGCAACCAAATGAATATATAAATATCCATATTCACAGCATAGTTATAAACAGGATGATATTCCCGCCTAAGCCTAACTGTTCTTATAATTTCGGGTAAATAAAACTGCACCCAATAAGAAAGCCAGTGAAGTAAATAGTCCAAGAATGATGAAATTCGGAATATAATTCGCCCTAGGATCTGCTTGCAACAGCCGAAAGGTATCCATAAACCAGTACTGAGGCAGAACTCGGGCCATATTTTGAAGATTCTTAGGGGCCAGCTCCAGGGGAAAATACGCTCCTCCAAGAATTGCTCCAACGGTACAAAACCCTATAATAGCTGCAGTCAGGGCTCCCTTTGATCGCAGACCCAGAGCCAATGCCATAGAAAAAAGTACCGTAAACAGGGAAAATAAGAGCATGTTAGACCCTAGGATCCATATCGGTAAACCAATCTTCATACCGGATACCAGAATAAATCCACAAAAGATAAGTACTTCGATCATACATAGAAATATCCCAAATAATCCGGAACCTAAGATGTACTGCGCCGGTTTAACTGGGGTAATCTGAATACGTTTAAACACCCCATTTAATCGATCCTCTAATATCATAAAGGCAAGAAACATACCAAGCCCAAATACAATCATCAGATAAAAACCAACCGAATTAATAAAGCCTTCTCTTTGTTTTATTATCGTCCGATCCACGGTACTAGCTGCGGTTTGAGTAACCTTCATATGCTCTGATTTGTAATCCAGAAGAAGTCGATCAAATCTCCCTGGTTCACCCCCGGCACTGTCTGATAGCCAGTGAATACTACTTAGGTAGCTATTTAAATAAGCTTCCAAAAAGGCTGCATTTTCATAATCCTCTAGGGAGGTAATGGTTAGTTCTTTTATCTGACCGGAAGCAAAGCTACCATAAAATCCCTCTGGTATCTCTATTATAACTGAAATATGTTTGTCAATCAACTCAGCGGATAAAAAATCAAACTCTTCGGATTCCACCAGCTCATAACCTAAATCGGTAGCTAAATACGTCTTAAAATCATCGGATAAACTGCTATGATCCTGATCGATAATGCCAAGCTTTACCTTTGAAAGAGTTATATCTGCTGCCAGAGATCCCATCGCCCCCAGCATAATACAGAGGATTGCTGCACCCATAAGTGATATAAGAATTGCCAGCTTATTATTTTTTAAATTTATTTTCATTAATACTCCAATATTTCTCATCGCTCCTCTTCCTTTCTGCTGAAGATAAAAGCTCCAATGGAGAGAATTACAATTATAATCAATATACACCCCAGGACGACCTCTCCAGCTCTTTCCCAGCGGCCGAATACGGTTAAATCAAAAGCGGCTTCCTGTACCCAATGAATTGGCATTCGTTCGGTTACCCCTTCGATATATACTTCCTTTGAATAGGTCCCGGATACAAACATGATGACCCACAAGATTGGCATAATAAGAGTCATGGGATTCACCCGTATAACTAAGCCAATGACAGCTCCGATCGATATCATAGTCAAAGTTACTATAAAAAACATCATAAATAAATACAGATTATTAAGACCACTGGTAGCATAATTAGCACCAAACACCGTTGTACTGATGATCATTATGACTGAGATCTGTAATATCACCTGTGGCATCATTCCAAGAATTTTAGAGAAGAACAAAAATATCTTATTCTGTGGTGCAATCAGTAACCGATTCATCGTATGATTCTGCCGTTCCGAGACAAAGGCCATGGATCCGAGTAAACAGCTCATAAAGCAGATCATGGTTAACATGGTAACAGCATAATAATCCATCATAGTACGATTCACACCTAGATCCTTCTGCTTAAGATAACTACCTCTACCCAGAAAATTTAGCCTAAGGGTATCCGCTGAAGTGTTACTAAGAGTGGACAGAGCTTGATAATTCTGTACAAAGCCATTCATGAGCGCACCGACCGTCCTATTTTGAATATGATTTGTTCCCTCATAAATATCTATTTGAAGTGGATCACCCGAGAATATGACCACCGCAGTTATGTCATCCTTAGCAGCCAAATCTCTAGTTGTGGGTTCTTCCTGAGTTTCCTGTACGATAATCGTTCCATCCTTCTCTATGGCATTCATGAAACCATCCACAGCCATCCGTTGAACAATCTGATTTGTCTCTATCGTGTAATGTATCTCTATCTTCCCAATGGCTGCTTCCGCATCATCCATGGAACCTAAGAGGTTCCCCAGTAGGAATACGAGGATAACCGGAAACATCAGAAAGAAGAATACATTGGATTTATCCCTGAGGAAATCCTTCATTTCTTTGATTATTATATGGCCCATAGTCCTTCCCCTCCTACCTTAATTCATGCCCGGTCAGTGTCAGGAACAAAGTATCCAAGTTAGGAACTTCAGAATTAATACCCAGGATCGGAAGGTTCTCTACAATAAATTGCTCGATAATCCTTGATAGATTATCCTGAACAATGGATACATCCACCCGAACAGTACTATCTTCTATTCTAACACCCTTAACCCCAGGCATCCTTTTTAGTTTTTTTTGAAACTCCTCCATCTCTAAGGAAATGGGTATCCTGCTCTCAATGTATACGGTTTGTACATCAGTCACCATAGAAACCAGCTCAGCCTTTGAACCAGCAGCAA
>CAYMLE010000179.1:0-4709 GCA_964391115.1 uncultured Herbinix sp.
GGTCACGTTCATACCGGTGGTTCCCGTTGATAAGGATTTTGTTCCCAGCTCTGCACTTAGCACCACCGGACCATATTTGAAGGCATACACCGAACCCTGATCCGGCAAGCCATAGGCTGTAACCTTCATCGGTATAGTAAGGCTAACGACATCACCATTATGAAAGCTACGATTTACCACAGCGTAGCCCTGTTCCACTGCTGCTGTATAACTCTTTCCATTGACCTTAATAAGCGGCATCTCTACAGCCCAATCCGGAACTCTTAGGTGTAACTTCAGCTTCGCGCTCTTTCCATTCTCTGTCTGAATGGTAAATGTGGACGTATCGGTACTCGGTATGCCACTCTCCTGCGTAACAACCACCTTCTGTTCCTTCCAAGTCAGTGTAGAGCTAAGATACATATTGATAGCCAAACGATTCTCTTTATGAAAATATACACTATCATTTAATTTCGTAAAATTCTCCATACCGCTACCGGTACAGCACCAAAAATGAGAAAACTTACTACCATATACTTTAAAATATCCGGTGTCCATGGGTTGAAAATAAGTTGTCATACCAGTTTCTGGATTTTGCGAAGATAGAATACTATTGATATATGCATTTTCATAATAATCTGCATACTTTCTCTCCCCTGTGATCTTAAATAATTCACGGCTCAGTATAAGCATGTTATAGATGTTACAGGTTTCATTATTGCAGTTGGTTCGCTCTGCATCCAGGATATTATCGTAGCCAAAGTGTTCCCATTCACTATTTCCTCCAGTGATATAGGTGTGCTTGTTAACTACCGTATCCCAGAAACTTTCTACGTATTTTAGATACTTGGAAGCATCCACAATCTCCCCATCGAAGGTTTGACCATGGAGCGTGATATATCGGTTTAGAGCACCCATAAACTTTGGAATCGTGGTATTGGCATGATGGTTATTTAATGCATTGGCTGTACCTTCATATACATTGTTATATAATCTTTCTTCATCAAAATAATGGGCCGCAAGGCCATGCTCTCTTTTGCATGTTATCTTGTACAGTTCATACAAGCAATCATTCATGCCGCCATATTCAACACTAAGCACAACCTCATGAATAGTACTGGACCAGCCACTGGCGCGATGATAGGTCCAGTCACCCAGACCCGAGGCTACGGTCTTCGCCGGCTCATAGCCAGTCATATTAAAGGCGTCAACTAGACCGGATATAATCTTATGCATGGTATACCAGGGAACCCAGGCTTGCGTTATGATATCCGTCTCCTTACGCTCTACATTGTCAAATTGACGCTCTACATTCTCTTGATCAACTATCTTAGCTCCAAAGATAAAGCCTTCTTCTCCCTTTGTATTTAACTGGCATTCCAGCAGGCCATCCGCGATTGCTGCTATTTGCTTATACAAAGCTTCCTTATCTTCCTTAGAGACACCGACATTGGCATAGGCCTGTGCGCAGGCTGTCAGATAATGTCCCAGGGAATGGCCACCAATCAAGGAGTTTTCCCAACCCCCATATCTCGCTTGTCCCTTCTGATCCAACCCAGCCGTCTCCCGAAAACCAGCTAATAGCTTATCAACTTCAAATTCCAACAGATACTCTACTTCCAACTTCAGTGAGTTTATCATATAGTCATCGGTCATTAATACCTGATCCAACGAAAAGTTCTCCCATACATTCATGTCCTTTGATCCTCTCTTTCCAAACGGTGTAGTGGCTACTATTATAATAATTTATATTTTTAAGTGGAACTGTATCCATTAAGAAACAGTTCCTCTTATATTATAGGGTTTTCTAGATATATATTCAAGATAACTATGATTTGAAAAGAGTTCTTAAGATTATATATATTTCCCTGCCTGGGCCGTCCAAATGGCTGCATATCTCCCCTTTCGGGCTAACAGTTCCTCATGGTTTCCTTCCTCGATAATTTTTCCCTTCTCCAACATGAAGATTCGATCTGCCTTTACGGGTCGTAGATAATCGGTGTGATATGAAGATTACCGTCTTATTCTTAGCCGCCTCGAACATAAACTTATTCAAATTGTATTCAGCTATTGGATCCAGGGCACTGGAAGGTTCATCTAGAATTATTAGGTTGGTATTCTTAAAAAAGCCTCGGGCTACTGCCAGCTTCTGACTTTCTCCGCCGGATAGATTCGAGGATAACACTTTTTCGGTATCTTCCTCTTTCGTATTGTCCATTACTACATTTTCCTGGACCGTAGCTGCGTAGATTCTATAGTCCTGGAGCACGGCACCTATATTGTTTCGATATGCCTCCACATCATAATCTCTGATATCGATCTGATCCAAAGTGATTGATCCTTCTTTTGCATCATAAAGACGCATCAGCAACTTCGTCAGTGTCGTTTTTCCAGCACCATTGTATCCCACTAAGGCAACCTTCTCATAGGGTTTTATCAACATACTGAGATGATCAATAATAATATTTCCTTGCTCATCATTGGAGAAACTTACGTCATTTAAAGCATACTCCCCTGGCTTTGTTTAAATATGTAAATGAATTTAACAAAAAAACCGGCAAAGATCCTTGTAAATATTCGGACCTTTGCCGGTTTTAAATTCATATCGAAAGACCTTCACGGTCTTTTATTATCTTTTGCTTATAGGGTGCCTTAAATTACTTTAAAGTAACCTTAGCGCCTTCAGCTTCAAGCTTAGCCTTAACTTCATCAGCTTCTGCTTTGCTTACGCCTTCTTTCAGCATCTTAGGAGCTGCATCTACAAGATCCTTAGCTTCCTTTAAGCCTAAGCCAGTTGCTTCACGAACAACCTTGATAACCTTAACCTTGTTAGGACCAACTTCTGTTAACTCAACGTCAAACTCAGTCTTCTCTTCAGCTTCTGCTGCGCCTGCTGCAGGACCTGCAACTACAACACCAGCTGCTGCGGATACGCCGAATTCCTCTTCACATGCTTTTACTAAATCATTTAATTCTAATACGCTAAGGCCTTTAATCGCCTCGATAAATTCTTGAGTTGTCATAATAATATACCTCCATAAAATTATTTTGTAACAGGTCCTAGCTTCCTAGGCTTACCTGCATTGGATCATAAAACTTACGCTGCTTTTTCAGCAATCTGTTTAAGCACACGAGCAAGATTTGCAATCGGTGACTGCATACTTCCAAGAAGTCTGGAAATAAGAACTTCTCTGGAAGGGATGGTAGCGATAACTTCGATACCCTTCTTGTCGTAATAGGTTCCTTCTACAACACCGGATTTAAACTCTAACTTCGGCATCTTCTTCACCATATCATTTAAGATTCTAGCTGCTGAAGTTGCGTCATCAAGTCCAAATGCTACTGCAGTAGGTCCTTCTAAATCCTTAGATAGTGCTTCATATTCAGTACCTTTAAAAGCGAAATTGAGCATTGTGTTCTTATATACCTTGTACACTACGCCTGCATCTCTTAAAGCCTTACGAAGCTCTGTATCTTCAGCAACGGTTAGTCCACGATAGTCAACTAAAACCGCAGCTTTTGCATTCTGAACATGGCCTTTAATCTCTTCCACGACCGGCTGCTTTAATTCAACTTTTGCCATTACGTACACCTCCTTAAAACTTATTATAAAAAAAGTATCAGTTCTTCCAACACTTCTTAAATAACCTGCATCAAAAAAACCTCTTACCGCCAAAGCAGAAAGAGGTTTCATATCATAATAATATATAAACCAACATTTCCTCGGTAGGCGTCTTCACCTTATGCCTTACGGCACCTACTGTCTTCGGCAGTTATCACAAAAAGGATTATAGCATGAGTCAATCTCAATGTCAACATTGTTTTCAACTTATTTTTCTCTATTGTTTTCAACTTATTTTTCTCTATAAAAACATCTTCCTGTAGCTTACTGCAAATCTTTAAAATACCTGCGATAGACATAAGAGCTAAAACATTACTTTGAGAACTATAATTGTCCATAAAAAAACCGGATGAAATGGTGACCATTTCATCCAGTAGTAAAATTTAGCCTAATTTTGCTGTGTTAAGCTTAACACCAGGGCCCATCGTGGAAACTAAGGTAACACTTCTAAGATACTGTCCCTTTGCTGCAGAGGGTTTTGCCTTAATGATAGCGCCAATCAGGGTCTGGAAGTTATCACGAATCTGTTCCTCGGTAAAGGAAGCCTTTCCAAGGGGAACATGAATGATGTTAGTCTTATCCAGTCTGTACTCGATCTTACCGGCTTTAATATCGTTAATAGCCTTTGTAACGTCCATAGTAACGGTACCAGCCTTAGGGTTAGGCATTAAGCCCTTCGGTCCAAGTACACGACCCAGACGACCCACAACACCCATCATGTCAGGAGTTGCTACAACAACATCGAATTCAAACCAGTTCTCATTCTGGATCTTAGGAATCAGGTCCTCGCCACCAACGAAATCAGCACCAGCTGCCTGAGCTTCTGCTAACTTATCGCCCTTAGCAAATACTAATACACGAACTGTTTTACCGGTTCCGTGAGGTAATACTACCGCACCTCGAACCTGCTGGTCAGCGTGACGTCCATCAACACCAAGTCTGATATGAGCTTCGATAGTCTCATCAAATTTTGCTACAGCTGCTTTTTTCACAATGCTGATTGCTTCATCAGCATCGTACTGAGCGGTTCTGTCGATCAGCTTTGCAGCATCAATATATTTCTTTCCTCTTTTCATTCTATAAACCTCCTAGTGGTTATATCGGAAGA
>CAYMLE010000180.1:0-4700 GCA_964391115.1 uncultured Herbinix sp.
TTTTAGAATTTTCAGGGTTGTTTCACTGTTCAATTATCAAGGTTCGTTTCATCAAAGCGTTTGAACTCTGATGTTTTGCCAGCAACTGTTTCGCTGCCAACAAGATGTAATTCTATCATACTCGACGCATTATGTCAACCACTTTTTACAAGTTTTTTATTTCTTTTTGTTTGTGTATATTCTGTTCTTGTAGAGTGTGGCTCCCCGCATCAGGGGGTAATATCTATCTTACTACACTAGTAGAAGAATGTCAATACCTAATTGTATGAATTTCATATTCAATTTTTACCAATCATATCATTGGTATTCTTCGCGTAGATTCAGGTTTTGCTTCCCCCTCTTCAACGCGGATTTTTAATATAACATAATTTCATCATAGTTTCAAGTATTAATTATATTTATTTTTTAAATAATTCATACAATTTATTACATTCTTATTGGGAGTTACTTCATATACCAACTAGTCTACTACTAATAATGCCCAATAACCGGTTTATCTTTCGCTCGATGCTTCCGTTTCGGTTCATATTCCTGGTAATATACTCGTTTCTCATCCAGTCTGTGTCTTGCTTCCCTCTGCTCGGCAGGATAACCAACATACACCATAGACATCGGAACCACATGCTCAGGAATGTTAAATATTTTTCGGAATAACTCCACACGATGCTTAACTGGATAAAGACCTATCCACACTGTCCCCAGACCTAAGCTGGTAGCTGCTATTAATATATTTTCTGTAGCTGCACTACAATCTTGTACCCACAGCTCATGATCCTGACCTTTAAGTGCCAATTTCATGTTACCACAAACAATAATCGCATTTTTTGCATTATATCTAGCAAATACGCATTCCTCTTTCAAACTTTTTATTTTTTCATCATCATCTACAATTATGAACTCCCATGGCTGGCAATTTACTGCTGTTGGGGCAGCTGTAGCTGCTTGAAGTAAAGTAGTAATCAACTCAGGCTCTACATTCCGATCCAGATAGGATCGGATACTACGTCTATTAAATATTGCATCTAATGCATCCATTGTGATATTTTGTTACCTCCCCCGTTTATTTCCATAACACTTTATTTATTTTTGAATATGTATTATATAATGTGCCATTACTATGCATCCCTTTATAAGATGAATTTTTCTCATCCATTCTATCTATATAACTCCAAATATTTTAAATTCAGAAGATGTAGAGATTGGTGAACAAAATTCACTGGGTGTTAATTCATTGTATTTATTTGTATATACCGTTTCTAAAATCACTCTTGAGGTATTCGTGATATCCTCTCGTTCGATTGCTTCTTTTAACGGAAGTAGAAGTATCTCACTATTTTCATAATTATCAGATTCTGGTGTACCGGATAGGTATTTCATTTTAAAAACGATACACCATTGCTCTGGCTTAAATTGAACAGAGATGATTGACTCTACTTGTGTATGAACTTTAGTTTCCTCAAAGATTTCACGGATTATTGCATCCGTTGCTAATTCGTGTTCTTTCACATGTCCACCAGGAATTAATATTCGATTGTTTGCCATTCCATAGGTATGTCGAACAAGTAATACTTTATTATCAATCATTACCACTCCACAAACTGCATATGGTTTCATATTATTTAACTCTCCTTAAAAATCATTTTGATCTTCAGTATTTTATGCTATCGATCAATTCTAGAACTCTCATAAAATAAAATTAACTCTTAAAGCTTTTATTTACTATCTACTCATAGTTTAATAAATTCTATAAAAGTTCGCAATAAAATACTGGCTACCATTTCAAAATGTATTACGCACATTCATAGTAGATATATTCATCTTAATGTAATGGTAAGATACTGTCAATTCATACTCGGCTCTCATTATTGCAACTAAGCTTATATCAATGAACTTGCTTGTATTCCCCTTCCCTTTACTTTCATATACAAGAAAAAGCTGTTTCGAAGTGAAAAACAACTTTGAAACAGCTCACAATTTGAATGATATATTAAGCGCTTTTATAATTCAACTATGGTTGGATCATGTCCAAATTCAAGTAAAATCACATTTAATAAATCTTTCATCCTAAATTTTATACTAGAGGTATTGATGCAGGGATGGCAGGCTAGGTATTCATCTTGTAATAATTCCTTATCAATCAATAATCGAACCTGTTTGTTTCGATCATTCATCAGACCCATGACACTGACCGATCCAGGAGTTATGTCTAAATATAATTCCATGTCTTCCGGATCTGCAAAGGATAGTCTTGCACTTCCTATTTGTTTTGATAAGTCTTTGGTTTTAAATTTCTTATCACCAGGCATTAGTAGTAAATAAAAATTCGATTTTTGAGCATTGCATAGGAATAGATTTTTGCACATGTTAACTTCCAATAGACTATCTACCTCTTGGCACGCCTCCATGGTAGCAAGTGCCTCATGATCTACCCTCCAGTACTCTACACCCAATCGATCTAACATATCATATACTCTTATTTCTTTTTCTAAACGACCCGTTTTATCCTGTGATCTACCACTCTGAATATTTAGCATTCTGACTCACCTACTCTAGTTTTTAAGTAAAACGCACGAACTACTCTACAACCAATAAACCATTTCTTTCCTTAGGCTATTTCCTCAATTACCTTCGTATGCTGTACCTTCTGCTTACTAGAAACATCTTGCAAACAGTCAAGTTCTCCAGCCTTTTGTAAGGCTATTTTAGCAAAAACAGGCCCCATAACTTCATATATTAAAATACTAAACATTATAATAGTTGTAATTCCTGTTGCATATTCCGGAAGTTGCTGTCGAACGATTACAGACAGTCCAATGGATATTCCACCTTGTGGTAACAAAGCAAGTCCCAGGTAGTTCGCTACTGCTTTATCTGAATGAACCATTTTTGCTCCTATGAAAGCACCCAAGTACTTCCCAGCTGCTCTGGCTAATACATAACATACACCCATTGCTCCAACCGACATCAAGATACCTGTATTCAAGCTGGCCCCTGCCATTGTAAAGAATAACACGTATACCGATGGGACAAATTTGTTAACTGATTGAAATACCTTCTGAGGATTTTTCTTTCGATTAACTATAACGGTACCCATAACTATATTAGTTAACAAAGGAGACAAACCTAGATACATGGAAAGACCTGCGGCAAGCCCAATCGCTGCCAGGTTTATAATTTGCATATCTTCCGAGTCCTTAGTTCTCTTGACTATCTCTACTAATATTAAACCAAAAAATAATCCTAAAAGGACGGAGCCACCTATTTCTATGGCAGGACCAGTCAACATACTAAGCAAAGAAAGCTTCGTGTGACCTTCCGACATTCTCGCCACTGATATAGCAACGCCAAATATGATGATTCCAAAAACATCATCCAAGGCTACTACAGGCAATATAGTTTTAGTTAATGGCCCATGTGCCTTAAATTGTTTAATAACTAATAATGTGGCTGCCGGAGCAGTAGCCGCTGACATAGAAGCGATAACGATACTAAATGCAAATGGTTGATTAAAGATAAAATACATAACACTAAATACAACAAGTACAGCTCCCACAACTTCAGCTAACGTAATTATTGCAATGGATTTCCCAAGTTTTCTCATATCTTTTATTATGAACTCACTTCCAATACTAAATGCTATAACTGCTAATGCATACTCACTAATAACTGAAAAGGCATTGGTATCTTCTGCACTAACAATATTAACAAAAGATGGTCCAATTAGCAATCCTGCTATCAGATACCCCGATACATTAGGTAGCTTAAATTTCTTTGCTACTCTACCTCCCATGCTTCCAATAAGTAATACGATACTGATTTTCAATAGTACATTCAATTTCTTTCCCTCCACACCATTTTTTTATGATGAGAGTTTGCGCGATCCTAATGACGGTAAACAAGATGTCATTTATGTGCAAGTTAGCACAAAAAAGAGCGCATAACCCAACTGTTCTGCACGGTGCAAAATTGCTCCGAGAACCGCTAGAAACTATATAGCATGTTTCTTTCGGTTAACAGTTACATCATACGCTTGGTAGACTCCTATGAGGTTAGCTGACGGGTTAGGGCTTCCAAGTAGCCCTTCTTAATTTAAGATTCACCCCAAAAAATCGGGTCCCCCACTTCCAAATGGTCTTCGGAGATAACATTCCGTATTATAGCAGACCAAATATGTTCTGTCAAATAGTTAACAAATTACTAATATAATCTTAGTTAACAAATTACTAATATAATCTTCTTTAATGCTATTTAAATAAGCTCTAAATAATTGTCATATCTACTTATTAATTAATTATAAATTCGAAAGCAAGTATTATGATGAGTATAGCCTTAGCAATCGTTCATGTAGTTTTTATCATAACCTCCCATATCAGAATTATGAAATGTATATAATATTACACGACCATATATTATGGAAAAGGATAAATATTTTCACTCCCAGTTATCGAAAATTTGTATATGAGTCTCTGTTAAGCTATAATTAATTCATATATAAAGTAGTAATTGGAGGGTTTAGGAACCAGCTAGCCTCTAACATAAAACTTAAACTCACACACTTGTCACCATGCACCTATACTAATGTAAGGAGATCCATATGCACGAAGTCGAAGCAAAAGGAATTCTATCAGCACAGAACGGAATGAATATCTATCGGGGCTGTACCCATGGATGTATTTATTGTGATTCCAGAAGTAAATGTT
>CAYMLE010000181.1:0-4662 GCA_964391115.1 uncultured Herbinix sp.
AATATAGAGATAGAAGAAGAGTTAAAATCTATTCGACTATCAAACTGACAAATCGGCAGAAACAGGCAGTAGATAGATTCTTTGTAGAAAATTACGGAAAAAAGATTCCATATATATGGCACAGACATTTTACAGCTTTTACAGGTCAGTTTGATGAAAAATACTTTCCTGAATTACTCTACATTCCTGAATTTGAACACTTTATGAATATGTATAAGGAATATAGGAAGGTATTTGCAGACAAGAATGTATTACCTATCATTGCTGAAAAAGTTAATGTTAAAACGCCTGAGCTTGTTCTGTCATGTTCAAGGGGGGCTTATAGAGATTCTGAATATAGAATCATGACAAAAGAAAATGTTGTTTTAAAACTAAGTAGTATAGGAGAAGTTTTTGTAAAGCCGAGCGTTGATAGTAGCAGTGGTCGCGGATGTTTCATTTTGAATATAAAAAAAGGGTATGACACTACAACAGGAAAGCCTTTATTAGAGATTATGCAGTTTATGGGTGACAATTTTGTTATTCAAAAAAAAATAATATGCCATAATTCTTTGAGAAAAATATATCCACATAGTGTTAATACATTTCGAATTATTTCTTATAGATGGAAGGATGAAATTCGATTGCTACCTGCGATTATGCGTTTTGGTAGGGGTGGCAAATTTCTAGATAATGCTCATGCAGGTGGAGGCTTCATTGGCATAAGTGATGCTGGCGTACTTTGCAAGAAGGGTTATACAGAGTTTAAAGAGGAATTCTTGGAACATCCAGATACACATGTTGTTTTTGAAAACTATGAAATAGCTTGTTTTGCAGAGATACTAAAAGCAGTAAAGAGAATGCATGAAGCTATTCCTCAAATAGGCTGTGTTAACTGGGATTTTACTCTTGATGAGAGTGGAAGTCCTATATTAATTGAGGCTAATATAAATAGTGGAAGCATATGGCTAATAGAGATGGCACATGGTAAAGGTGCCTTTGGAGATGATACGGCTGATATACTTCATTGGCTTAGATTTATGAAAAAACTTCCAAAAAGCAAACGAACTAACTATACGTATGGAAGAAAACCAATAAATTCAACATGACAAAAGACGTCAACCTAAGTTGACGTCTTTTAAATCATTGCTTCTAAAGACCAGTGATACCATCTTACCTATCCCCATACATTTCCTCATAATAGTTCTGGTATTCCCCAGAGATAATAGTTTCCCACCATTCCCTATTATCCAGATACCATTGAATTGTCTTTTTGATACCATCTGCAAATTTCGTTTCTGGTAGCCAACCAAGTTCGTTATGAATTTTAGTAGGATCGATTGCATAGCGCATGTCATGGCCCTTCCGATCAGTAACATAGGTAATCAGACTTTCCGGTTTACCAAGCTCCTTACAGATAATTTTTACGATATCGATGTTCTTCATCTCATTATGTCCACCGATGTTATAAACCTCTCCGATACGACCTTTGTGTATAATCAAATCGATGGCTTTACAGTGATCCTCCACATAGAGCCAATCCCGAACATTTTCACCTGCGCCATAGACGGGAAGAGGCTTATCATTTAAAGCATTCGCAATCATTAATGGAATCAGCTTTTCTGGAAAATGGTATGGACCATAATTGTTTGAACAGCGACTTATGGTGATAGGAAGCCCGTAGGTTCTATGGTATGCCAATACAAGCAGATCGGCGGATGCCTTCGAAGCACTGTAGGGACTACTGGTGTGAATCGGTGTATCTTCCATGAAGAATAGATCCGGTCGATCCAAAGGTAGATCTCCATATACCTCATCCGTTGAGACCTGATGATATCTTTGGATTCCATACGTTCTGCACGCATCCAGAAGTACAGCGGTTCCCTTGATATTGGTATCCAGAAATACTTCAGGGTTATCGATGGAGCGGTCAACATGGCTTTCGGCAGCAAAGTTAACTACCATGTCAGGATGCTCCTCCTCGAATAATCGATAGATCGCATCTCGATCCGTGATGCTTTTCTTTACGAATCGGAAGTTCGGATGGTCCATCACAGGGGCAAGTGTAGATAAGTTGCCAGCATAGGTTAAGCAATCCAGGCAAACGATCCGGTAATCGGGGTATGCTTGCAGCATGTGAAAGATAAAATTACTTCCGATGAATCCGGCGCCACCAGTTACGATAATAGTCATATTAGAAATCCTCCTATTTGATTATTTTGTTTATAATATCATTATAAAAGGTGACCTTAGGTCACCTGCAAGTGTTTTTTGAAATTATTTTCAAAATAAAGTATTTGCTTAAAAATGATTATTATTTAGTTGAGATAAATAATCCTGCATCTTTCGTAATATGATATCCCTTGGAGACTTTTTTCTTAACAAAGGAACGGAAATCCTTGTAATGATCGAGTATATATTGATTTTGATTCCCGTGGCAGGATAGAATATAGGATATCAATGGTTCTTCATCATGAATGAGTAAGGAATCCTCGTAGGCTACCCATGAGACCTGTTTGTAATATGGATATAGAATCTCGAGACCATTACTCCGGCCAAATATTTCATAAAGCATTTCTGCTGCTAGTATAATACGATCGTCAAATTCTTGAACAAGTTGGCTGACTTCCTTCATATGATTACTGCCATAGGTACTGCTTAGAAATCGTCCATTCGGTTTTAGTACTCTGCGAACCTCTTGGCATACCTGTGATAGATCATCACAGTAAAACAGAACGTGGTTGGCCATCACGAGGTCAAAATGATTATCTGGATATGGTAACCTGTGGCAATCTAAGGGTTCAAAGGTGAAGCGGGAATCGCTGGCACCGATGGCACGTCTGGCGTCACGAAGCATTCCATCGGAAATATCGGTCAGTTTTATGGATATGTCCTCCGGGATTAAGGATAAATTCTCTCTCCAAAGTGTTCCATCTCCACATCCAAGTTCAAGAACTTTCATGCCGGGCTGAAGGTTACATTGTTCATAGATCCATGGAAACCATCCCTGTTTGTTACGTGAATATAGGCTATGAAGATTGATTCTGGCAGATATATTAGTAGCGTTCTGATACTGGTTCTTCAGGCTTTTCTCCATACCAGTTAAGTGTATTAGGTTCAGCATCTGATTCCAGTCGATGGTATGCTTGTCCTGTAAGGCTTGTGATGTATCCTGTATTGCCCTCTCTACCAGCTGCATCTGTTCAATCTTGTCCTGGACTAGCTTAAGCTGCATGTTCAAAGAGTTCAACAAAAAGCGGTAATCGGTGTCATCTACGATAAATTCTCGTATATCGTCCAATGAGAATCCCAGGTATTTTAGCAAAAGAATCTGCTGTAACCTAGCGAAGTCTTGATCCGAATAGAAACGGGCACCGGATTCTGTTACAAAGGTTGGTTTTAAAATATTATGTTTATCATAAAAGCGAATGGTTCTGAGTGTAACATGAGCCATGCGGGCGAATGTGCCAGAGGAATAATAGTCTGATTTTTTCATAGTGTTTTAATTCCTTTCCTATATGAGTACATTATACGATAGAAGTGTTCGTGGAGGCAACTATTCAAAATATATAATACATAAATCGGTAATAGATTAAGTTTAAATGGAAATAGTAGTTAGCGCCTGCCAAGACAATGGGATTTATTTATGGTAAAAAAATACTCGATTTGGACTTGACACACTCGGCAACCTATTATATAATTATGAATTGTGACGTGAGAATACTTAACCAAAGCCCCGGTAACAGTATTTGAGATCGTAAAATGACTAACTTGAAGCAGCAAAAGAAGCTTTGCTGCGATTTAGAATGATAATATGAATGCAAGAAATTGTGTTTCATAAGGAGGAAAACCGATGAAAAGTTTTATGGCGAGTCCGGCTACAATTGAAAAGAAGTGGTACGTAGTTGATGCTACAGGACATACATTAGGCCGTCTCTCTTCTGAGATTGCAAAGGTATTGAGAGGCAAGAATAAGCCTACCTACACCCCCTTCGTTGATACTGGGGATTATGTTATAGTAGTAAACGCAGACAAGATTAAAGTTACAGGTAAGAAATTACAGCAGAAGACATATTTCAGCCACTCTGATTATCCCGGCGGTGTGAGATTAACTACTCTGGAAGAAATGCTGGCTAAGAAGCCTACAGAGGTTGTAATACACGCAGTTAAGGGTATGCTTCCAAAGGGACCTTTAGGAAGAGCTATGCTTACAAAATTACATGTTTATGCCGCACCTGAGCATCCTCATGCAGCTCAGACACCGGAAGCATTAGAGATTAAATATTAGGAGAGGTTGAAAGGAGGAATATACATTGGCTAAGGCAAAATATTACGGAACCGGAAGAAGAAAAAGCAGTATTGCAAGAGTTTACTTATTACCCGGTACAGGTAAGGTTACAATAAATAAAAGAGATATGGATGATTTTTTTGGTTTAGAGACCTTGAAACTGATCGTTCGTCAGCCCCTTGTATTAACCGAGAACCAGGACAAATTCGATGTTATGGTTAACGTTAAGGGTGGCGGTTTTACTGGTCAGGCAGGCGCTATCAGACATGGTATCTCCAGAGCGTTATTACATGCAGATGCGGACTATCGTCCTGCTCTTAAGAAGGCTGGCTTCTTAACTAGAGATCCTCGTATGAAGGAAAGAAAGAAGTACGGCTTAAAGGCAGCACGTCGTG
>CAYMLE010000182.1:0-4658 GCA_964391115.1 uncultured Herbinix sp.
CTTCTTCAACTCTTTTTATATTTTAACCATCATTTGATGAAATATGCAATTCCTACTACTGGCGCATTTATGCCGATTAGTAGATCCCCATAAGGTTATTACTCATGGGATCAATTTTACAAATTAAGCTGTTATGGTCAGTGTCGTATCATCATTCTATAGTAATTTTGCAACCTGTTTCTTAATATCCGCCTTTTGCGTAAATAATTTCTGAAGCAGGGTAACATCATTATTCTCAATCGCCTTCAAACTCTGTCGATCCAGGCTATTTTCCTTCAGTTTAAGCACCGTATCGAATAATGCCTTCTGCCGTTCAGTGACATTCATCTCACCCTGTATTTCCGCTAAAAAGAGGGAAGCAACCTCTGACTGTTCCTCCTTGCTATCAAAATGACTGATAATCTTGGCAGGAATAACCACCTTTTCCTTCTCATATTGTTCAAATACGAGTCTAGCTGCTTCTTCATATATACCCTCAAAGAAATCCTCCGGGCCTATAATATCCTTTACCTTGTCAAATAACATGTTATCATCGATCAACCATGTTAGCATCAGCTTCTGGGATTTCGTGATGCCATCCTCCGCTGCTTTTTTATGTTTATTCGTAGTGTTACGGTATCCTTTCGACTCATTAGCTCCTACTACAATCTGGGATCCCAGCTTATTTACAAGCCTTTGAAGCAGTTCCACATCAATATGGTAAGCCTTTGCCACAGCATCAATATAGATGTTGCGCTCTAGCTCCTCTGTAAAGCCTAAGAGCTTTCTAGCTATTTCGTGGAGAAATCTCGTCTTCTGTTCCGGATCATTTAACTCATAGTCCTTCTGGAGCATATCAATCTCATAGTAGAAACTGCTTTTTGCTTCTTCAATTCGTTTGCCGTATTCCTCCGAACCAAGTGCCTTTATAAAATCATCTGGATCTTTATAGGGCTTCATATCAATAACCTTAACCGTCAGCCCAGCCTCCTTTAATATCGGAATCGCCCGAAGAGCGGCCTGGGTTCCTGCTCCATCACTGTCAAAGGTCAGAAGTACTTCATTGGTATAGCGTTTCAACAGATTCGCATGGAAACCGGTAAATGCTGTTCCCAGGGCTGCCACCGCATTAATAAAGCCGGCTTGATGAAGGGCTATGACATCCATATAGCCTTCACAGATTAATATATTCGATTCCCGCGACTTTCTAGCAAAATTCAGTCCATAAAGATTTCGACTTTTATCAAAAATCTTTGTTTCAGGGGAATTTAAGTACTTGGGAACCTCTGGTCCTGCATTTCCCATAATTCGGCCGCCAAAGCCAATAACTCTATGGTTTACGTCCATAATGGGGAATATAACCCGGTCCCAAAATTTATCATGGCCACCCTTTCTCTCATCATAAGAGACTAAGCCAGATAATCTTAGAAAATCATCTTCATAACCAAGATTCTTTAGGTATTGATATAAGTCATCACGAAAACGGTTGGCATATCCAATACCAAACTGTTTGATGGTATCCTCGGAGAGGCCTCGATTCGTCAGATATTCATGAGCGGCACTACCTCGTGGTGATTTCAATTGATAATAAAAATATTTAGCCGCTTCTTTATTCACCTCTAGAATTCTTCCCTTCAGATCCGCCTGCCTCTTAGCTTCTTCCGAATATTCCTGCTCTGGAAGATTGATACCAGCTCTCTCTGCTAAGACCTTCAATGACTCTACAAAGGTATAATTCTCATACTCCATCAAGAAGGTGAATACATTACCCCCGACTCCACAGCCGAAACAATGATACATCTGCTTGGAAGGGCTGACGGAAAAGGAAGGCGTCTTCTCATTATGGAATGGACATAATCCCATATGACTACTGCCTTTTTTCTGCAACCTTATGTAGGAGCCGATTATATTGACAATCTCACTCCTGCTTCGTATTTCTTCCACCAGTTCATCTGGGTAAAACATGCTGCACCTCCCAAGATATTACGTTCTAATAAACACTCCATGCGGATGGAATCATTAATTCCTTAAACTTCGTAACAGCATATCGGTCCGTCATTCCGGCGATATAGTCACACACCACTTGATAAGGTGGCTCCTGTAGTCGTTCCATTCGACTATAGAATTCCTCCGGTAGCTGATCCAAATGCACTAAATAATATTCATATAGCTGCTCTAAGAGCCTCTCTGCCTGCTCCTCCTGCCCCTTTGCTTTTTTATTCAGATAAACATTGGAGAACATGTATTTACGCAGCTGTTTCATCGCATCTTCAATCTCCGGTGACATGATAATATCATTAATATTATCACTATTGGAGACAATATTATGAATCATAGTATTCAATCTATCATCCAGGCTATGCCCTAAAACATCGGTATATTCCTTCGGAATATCCTCTTCTCGAATGATTTTTCCCCGTATGGCATCATCGATATCATGATTAATGTAAGCGATCTTATCACAAAGCCGTACTATTTTACCTTCTAAAGTGGAGGGCTTTCCTGATGTTTGATGATTTCGTATGCCGTCCCTTACTTCCTTGGTAAGATTCAAACCTCTTCCGTGCTTCTCCAGGTACTCCACAACGCGGATACTCTGCAGATGATGCTGAAAGCCTTCCGGGCAGATTCGGTTTAATGCCCTCTCTCCAGCATGACCAAAGGGAGTATGACCCAAATCATGTGACAAGGCAATTGCTTCCGTCAAGTCTTCATTTAATCGTAGGGCTTTCGCTATTGTCCTGGATATCTGTGATACCTCCAGGGTATGGGTAAGCCTGGTACGGTAATGATCCCCTTCAGGAGCCAGGAAAACCTGCGTTTTATCCTTTAATCTACGAAACGCTTTGGAATGAATAATTCGGTCTCTATCCCTCTGATATACCGGCCGGATATCACAAGGAGGTTCCCAAACATCCCTTCCCTGAGAGCAATCGGAAAATGCAGCATAGGGGCTAAGTATCTCATGCTCCCTAATCTCTAGCTTTTGTCTGACATTATTTACTTGAAGCTCCATACTTACCTCCATCTACGTGCTATGGCACGTCCTTAAAAGACGGCTTGTCCTTACCAGATGTTCAAATACAGGCTAAATCAATTTCAAAGTAATTGGTTTGGATATATAAGGATAGACGAATTTACGCCTATACTACTATTATTCTACAAGCCATTCTTGTTTCCTTTTTTAATTTTAATTTTTATCATGTTGAACAGTTTTTATCTTAAATAACATGCTTTTTTAGTAATTATTATTACTACTTTAAGATATAGGAAAAAGAGTTCTGAAAGATAAGTCCCTGCGATAGCAGACTTATGTTTGCAAAACTCTTCTTTACCACCCTTAGTTTATCACAATGCTTATTTGCATCGTCCTTTGGACGGACAGGAGGAGCAGCCACCGCAGCAGCTTTTTCCCGCCTTTATATCCTTTGTTTTCTTATATACAATGAACCCAGTATACCCTAAGATGAGGGCACCGATTGCTATCTCTACCATAGAAACCTCCTTGAATTCCGTTTCGGAACAGGGTTGAATGTTCATAACATCTACCGTTTACGAGTTTTGCTAGTAGTTTAGGTTATGTTATAGAAACAAACTGCCGATTTGATATACTAAAGTAGATATCAGATAAGCCACTCCCAGCTGAAACATTATCGTGAAAATAGTCCATTTGGCCGATCGCATTTCCCTCTGAATAACACCAATCGTGGCTGCACAAGGGATATACAACAGACAGAACACCATTAAGGAATAAGCATTTAATGCTCCAAAGCCCATACCGGATAGTAGCTCTGTAAGACTTGCCATGCCCGCCTGAGATGTAATATTCGTTATTCCAAATAGTACGCTGAAACTGGAAACCACCACCTCTTTGGCAGCAATTCCGGCGATTAGGGCCACTACCACCTGCCACATTCCGAGTCCCGCTGGAGCTAAAATCGGAGCAAGCGCTTTGCCGATGATTGCACCAAAGCTATCAGACATCTCAACTACCATACCTCCGGGACCATAATTCAGAATGAACCATATGATGACAGAGGCAGCAAATATGGTGGTTCCTGCCTTCGTCAGGTATTCCTTAATCTTTTCCCATACATAGATCAAAATGGTTCGTGAATTAGGAGCCTTGTATTCCGGTAGCTCGATTAGTAACGTGTTCACGGATTTCTGACTTGTGTTCTTATTCATAACATATGCAACGATGATCGCTACGGCGATACCGATTAAATACATAGAGTAGGCAGCTAGCATAGCATTCTTTCCAAAGAACATCTGTGAAAACAATACATAGATTGGTAGTCTGGCACTACAGGACATAAATGGTGTAACCAAAATGGTCTTTCTTCGGTCCTTCATATCTTCTAAGGTTCTAGATGCCATAATCGCAGGTACTGTACAACCGAATCCGAGGAGCATGGGTATAAATGCCCTACCAGAGAGTCCTAGCTTACCCATTAGTCCATCCATAACATAGGCCACTCTGGCCATATATCCGCTGTCTTCTAAGAAAGCCAAGGCTAAAAATAGCATAAAAATATTCGGCAGGAACGTTAGGATACCGCCAACTCCGGCAACAATACCATCAACAATCAAAGAAGTAAGAAAATCACTGGCTCCTAAGGTTGTCAGTAGTTGTAAAACATTCTCTGAGAATACCTCTAGACCACCTTCAAAGATGC
>CAYMLE010000183.1:0-4615 GCA_964391115.1 uncultured Herbinix sp.
CATCATCCTGGATAGAATTTTGTATACATCAACTCATTATCCAGCAAATTACGGGTTTATACCTAGAACCTATGGCGATGACCTAGATCCCTTAGATGTACTGGTATTGTGTTCGGAGTCGATTGAGCCTATGAGTCTAGTTCGCTGTTATCCCATCGGAGTTATGAACATGATTGATAATGGTATGGGTGACGAGAAGATTATCGCAATCCCCTATAATGACCCGACCTTTAATATGTATACTAATATCAGGGAGCTGCAAAGACATATTTTTGATGAGATGCGGCATTTCTTCAGCGTATACAAGGAGCTGGAGAATAAGGAGACAGCGGTTAATGAGTTTGGAGGACCGGAGGAAGCTAAGGTTATTATCGATCATTGTATTGAACATTATAAGGAGAAATTCTTAAAGAATTAGCAGGCGGACGTATTCATAGATAACATTACGATAAAATTACGAGGACTGATTTCTACATACATAGGAATCAGTCCTTAAATTATTTGTCATCTATTTTTATTGATGTATATTTGTAAAGCCTTTATAGCTAACGTGAGTGCATAAATTGTAAGAACAACGATGATTACCGTAGGTATTAGTATTATTAATTGAAAGAATAACAATCCAAACATATTATTAAACCCCCTTTACCTAGAAAATTTACTAATATTGTACCATACTTGTAAAAAGATGTCTATTCATTGGTACTATCGGAGGTGACAATACTTACAACGCTGCAGAATACTCCAAATAATATACCTACAATAGGGAAGATGACCCAAGCCTTTCCCCATAGATTATAGATAAACCCAAGGAATAGGAAGGTAGCAGATGCTAGAGGCCAAACTACGGATGCTGTTGCGCCGATAATTTTATTGGCTTTTTTATTCTCAATTTGTTTCGAGGGAACATACTCATCAATCAATAGTAATCTACCATAGCTGTCTCGAATCATAGCAAAATAGATAAAGTTGAATACGGCGACTGCTACAATAGCTAACAGGATAACAACACCATAACTCGACTTGTTATCGCCCATCGCAGAGGTAACAAAGATAGAGATCGGTGAGAGTACAATTAAGCAAACACCTATGATGATACTAAGATAAAATGGTTTGTTAAAATTATCATATCTTTGTTGCAGTTCCGCCATCATATCGGATGGCAGTGTAACGCCTTCTTCTTCGATATAACGATAACGTTCCATATTCATACCGGAATAGATAAAGATACCGACAGCGCACGCTACCAGAATAAATAAGGGAATTAGGCCGAGTATGGAACCTGCATTATCAGTAAGATTATTTCCGATGACTCCAGTCTCAAATAATTGATTAATCAATATCAATAACGCTGGTGCCAAAATACACAGGAACACTCCGAACCCGATTTGGATTCCTGTCTTTTTCTTTGTATCCAGATAACTAGTAGCCTCTTCTCTGGATATAAGCGGTCTTGCCTGTTCATTTTCATCTCTCTTTAAGCCTAATTCATGGACCAGCTCATCAATATTACCAAACTCTGAAATAACAATACCGATGGCCTCGTTCTCTGATTTACCGGCAGCCTTCAGCTCATTATATTTTTCCTCCATATTAGCCAGCATATTATTCTTAATATCAGCTGTCTGTATTGTCTTAGGTAAGCTTGAAAACATATTGTCAAGGTACATTTTAATTGTTTCCATTCAATCTACTCCTTTCAAAATTCATTCTTTATAAATCGATTTACTACATCCTTAGTCAAATCCCATTCCTTGCATTTTTCTCTGTAGAAAGCCATGCCAGTCGGGGTAATACGATAATAAGTACGGCGATTACCAAAGGTTTCATCCCCATAGAAGGATTCAATATATCCGTTTTTCTCCAGTCGGTTAAAGGCCGAATAGAGGGTGGTTTCCTTCATGATATATTTACCGTCGGACCGTTCCTTGATATTCTTAGAGATCTCATACCCATAGGATTCTCCTTCCAAGAGGAGGTATAGAATAATCGTATCATTATAACCCCGTATTACATCGCTGCTGATCATTTTATTCCCTCCCTATCATTGCGGTATATTGGTCATAAGTCCAATATTAAAACTACTTCATCTGTCGTAGTAAATACACTATATCACAATTACTACGACAGGTAAAGTACTTTTTAAAATATTGAGGTTTTTAAAATATTTTCAATTATTTGTAATTTTGCTATTGACATTATGAAAAAACTGGTTATAATCTTAATTAGTTAGTTACTTGACTAATCAACTAACAAAGAAGGAGGGCTTGGTTTGCAATTAAAATTAGATGGTGATCGTCCGATTTTCCTTCAGATAGCAGAGGGTATAGAGGATGGAATTCTGACCGGTGTCTATGAAGAAGATAGCCAGATACCCTCAATCACTGAATTTTCTGTCCAATACCGGATTAACCCTGCCACGGCGTTAAAGGGGATTACACTTCTGGTAGAGGAGGGTATTCTGTATAAGAAACGGGGGCTTGGCATGTTTGTAGCAGTTGGCGCAGTAGAAAAATTAAAGAACAAGCGGAAAGAAACGTTTTATGACAGTTTCATAAGCAACCTTGTTGAGGAAGCGAAACGTTTACAACTATCGAAGGAAGATATTATAGCGATGCTAGAACGGGGGTTTGGAAGATGAGCATAGAAATTAGAAATATATCAAAGCATTATGGCAATACCTGTGCTCTTGATCAGGTGAATATTACACTAGAAGAAAATAAGATTTACGGTCTCCTTGGAAGGAATGGCGCAGGGAAAACGACCCTATTAAATATCATTACCAACCGCATATTTCCGGATCATGGGGGAGAGATTTTGCTGGATGGTATGTCCTCCAGAGAGAATGATATTGCCTTACAGAAGATTTATCTCATGAGTGAGAAGAATTACTACCCCGAGAAAATGAAGATTAAAAATATCTTCCAGTGGACTGGTAATTTCTATCCTGCATTTGATATGGAATATGCCATGAATCTGGCGGAGCAGTTTGAACTAAATACGAATAAGAACGTAAAGACGTTATCAACCGGTTTTACTTCTATCTTTAAGGTGATCATTGCCCTTTCCGTGAATACACCCTATGTTCTACTAGATGAGCCGGTTCTTGGTTTGGACGCGAATAACAGAGATTTATTTTATAAGCTTCTGATTGATAAGTACAGTAGAAATCCATTTACAATCGTGATCTCAACCCATTTGATTGAAGAGGTATCGAATGTAATAGAAAATGTTCTTATTATCAAGAAGGGTAAAATTATTAAAAATGAGACCCGGGATGAGCTACTAGCCAAGGGCTATACGGTATCAGGGTCTGCATCACTGCTTGACCAGTATGTAGAGGGCAGGAACGTTATTGGTATTGATACCCTGGGAGGCTTAAAGTCGGCCTATATCCTAGGAGAGCTGGATCGGTCCCAGCTACCAGAGGGGCTTGAGATTACGAGGTTAGATCTTCAGAAGCTGTTTGTTCAGCTGACGAATGTATAAGGAGGGGTAGATTATGAACTTAAAAGCTTCGACCCGGTACCAAATCTGGGAATATACGAAATCAGTTAAGATATTTTATTTAGTCGTTGTTTTGGTGATTGGACTCTTCGGAATTCTTACTAGGTATACTGCTAATTCGGATTTTCGAAGTGATGGAGGAGTCTCAACTTCCACAATCATATTTTTATTTGTATTAGGTCTGAATTCTTTTAAAGAAACCTTTTTGATGAGTTTGCAGAACGGAACATCTAGAAGAACAATGGTTACCGGCAGAATTTTGTCTGTGGGAGTGGTCGTTGTAGTCATGGCATTGATGGATAAAATTCTATCATCTCTTCTCAAACTAGTAGAAAGTGATCGTTTTAGAGTGAATGGAATTTATGACATGATATTTCCTAAGAGAGCATCCGAAGTAAGTTCTGTTGTAGGTGTTTTTGAAAGTTTGCTATTGATGATATGCTTATATGTTGCTAGTGCGGCAGCGGGCTACCTGATTACTACGGCTTATTATAGGATGAATAAAGCGTTGAAAGTAATTGTTAGCGTTGGCGTACCAGCAGGTATATTTCTAGTACTTCCCATAGTCGATATGGGATTAACCCATGGAAGAATCAGTTTGGCGATCGCCAAGTTTATAATATTCGTTACCGGAGTAGAGAAAGGGCATCCTTATTACCTGATCGTCTCCAGTATCGTGGCAGCAGCACTATTCTTTGGCCTTAGCTGGGTGCTAATACGAAGAGCCGTAGATAGGGGTTAATGATAAATAGATTTGTAGGTGGATGATGTGGAAACCATAGGTAAGAAATCAAACATAAAATATAAGTAATAATGAAAGAGCCATAGACCATTGATTATGAACGGATTTCCATAAGTAGGATTTTAGGCCTAACGAATGGGATCACATTATGATCAATGAAGTCTATGGCTCATTTTGTTCAGATGCTATCGATTGTTTTTATAATGCGCCCTGAACTCTCTCCGGTAAAAAGCCCCGATCTCTCTGGGGTTTGATTCTCTGCAGACGGAAATACAGCAGGGCATTTCGCTTCAGAGTAAAGCTTGTATTTATCGTACTTCCCTCTGATTGAAGTCTACTGGTTCTAGTCTCAGGATATGAGCAAGA
>CAYMLE010000184.1:0-4609 GCA_964391115.1 uncultured Herbinix sp.
AAATCGCTAAAAACATAATAACGGGTTTGGGGAATTAAAACAATAAGGCAAATATATGCACAGATTTTTGCCATTCTACTTTCATATTACTTAAGGCACCAAGCCATGAATATTTTATTGTGGAAATATTATGTGCAAATGATATAATGAAAGCAGAGTGAGGTAATTGCATGCTCACTTTGTATTTATCGATCGAACCAATAATATCATGATCACGTTTTTATCATGATTTAATCTAGAAATAACTGTTATCAACTAAGCAAGGAATGGATGTTTCGAATGAAGGAATTATTAAGAGACTTTTGTAAATCAATAAAGATTGAACATATGGGTATCGCATCGGCTGAGCCATTTTATGATTTTGAAAAGGTATGGAAAAAGCAGCTGGAACGGGGATATATTAGCGGTTTTGAAGAAAAAGATATCGATAAAAGAATTTATCCGAATCTTACCTTGGAAAATGCGAAATCCGTAATTGTATGCTTATTCCCTTATTATACTGGAGAAGCAGAGGATGCTAATCTCACAAAATCTGCCTTTAGCTTGGATTATCATCTTATTGTCAAGGAAAAGCTTGAATTAATCGGCCGGTTTCTATCGATTAATATCCCAGACTTTGAATATAAAGCCTTTGTAGATACCGGCCCCTTTAGTGATCGATATCTTGCTTATAAAGCTGGTTTGGGATTTTGGGGAATAAATAACAGTATTATCACCGATCAATATGGTTCCTATGTTTTTATAGGGTATCTACTCAATAATTATTCCTTTGAACCGGATAAACCGATGGATCGGACCTGTCTTCAATGCATGAAATGTGTAAAGCACTGTCCTGGACAATGTATCCTTGGGGATTTTACAATTAATCCATTGCAATGCAAATCCTATATCACACAGAAAAAACAAGAACTTACGAATGAGGATAAGAATATCTTACAAAAGCATTCCCTGATCTGGGGCTGTGATATTTGCCAGGACGTCTGCCCTCATAATAAACATGTTGAGAAGACAATTATAAAGGAATTTCAGGATAACCTAATGCATCGTCTTGATTATGAGGAATTAAGCCAGATATCCAACAAAGAATTTATGAGAAGATATAATGACAGATCCTTTTCCTGGAGAGGAAAGGGTGTTCTGAAAAGAAATTATGAGGTTTTGCAAGAAAAAGATTAATATAGCCAACATAGAGTGCGGTGGGTTTTTACGAGAAATCCACCGCACTCTACATATCAAATTAATTCAAGTTATAATAGAGACCCTTTAAATTGATCAATTCTTCATGGGTGCCCTGCTCTGCAATACCTTTATTCTCTATATAAAGGATTCGATCTGCATTTCGGATGGTTGATAATCGATGGGCTACGATAAATGCTGTTTTATCCTTTAATATCACATCCAGCGCTTTTTGTATTAGATTCTCTGTCTCCGTATCAATGGAACTGGTCGCTTCATCCAATATGAGAACCGAAGGGTTCTTTAGAACAATTCGTGCAAAGCTGATCAACTGTTTCTCACCAGAGGATAATCCTTCTCCCCGTTCATCCAGCACCTGATAAAATCCATCCTTCATCTTCTCTATAAATCGATCTGCAAAGATTGTCCTGGCCGCTTGGATACACTCCTCGTCCGTCGCATCTTCTTTACCATACCGAATATTATCGATAATGGTGCCTTTAAAGATGAAGGGATCCTGCATCAATACGCCTACTTCTTTCCGTAGAGAATTCAGCTGTATATCCCTGACATCAATACCGTCGATTTTGACACTACCATCCGCCACATCATAAAACCTAGTTATGATATTGATTACCGTGGTTTTTCCTGCACCTGTAGGTCCTACAAGAGCAATCGTCTCGCCCTGTTTCACATTAAGACTAAAATTCTCTAGAATATTATTTCCTTCTTCATATGCAAAGGTAACATTCTCAAAGTCGACCTGTCCCTTTACCTGTTTTATCTGGATTGCGCGATTACTATTATCGATGGTAACCGGATAATCAATGGTATCAAATACCTGCTCTAGATTTGAACTAATCTGTGCTAGTTGTTGAATCAGAACAGCGATCTGGGTCAGAGGACCACTAAACAATCCCATATAACTGGTAAATGCGACTACGGTACCAGCATCAACGGAATGAGAACCGTGAAGGATCATATATAAGGATACCCCATAAAGGCTTACCACTCCTAGATTCCAAAACACCTCGACGATCGGTGTATTAAGCTGATTCCAGGATACGATTTTCAACCATGCTTTTACACAATCCCCATGTATTTCTTCATAAATGCTTTCGTTAGTAGAGGCTCTGTTATAATTCTTAGCAATCTTTTCACCCATAAGAGATTCTACGATAAATGCTGTACGATTTGAATTCTTAGCCCGAAGCTGTGTAAATAATCGTCGTATGGTATAGCGGATCAGAAAAACACAGATCATCATCGGTATTGCCGTTACAAATACGATACCAGTCAATATCGGACTTAAGGTAAACATAAAAACAGTTACTACAACAAGCTTTACGATATAAATCAGAAATTGTAATAAGCTATTGGTATAAAAATTCGCTAGTTCATTAATATAATCCGTAACCCGAACCACGATTTTACCATCCGGTCTGGAATCAAAATAATCAAAGGGTAGCTGCTGTAACTTATAAAAGATGTCTTGCCTAATCGTCGCAATTATCTTATGACCCGTGGTACCCATTAGCCTCTGATGGGCAAAAGTTATCCCAATTTCCATCGAAGCTAATAAAACAAGTCCTCCTATAATATATGTTAGCTCCCGATAATCCTTAGTGAAAACCAGCTGATTAATGATATATTTGAGCAATAACGGAGCGATCATAGAGGCCACAGCAGAAATCAACATCAGAACGCAAACCAACAGAAATATTTTTCTATAGGGTAATACATACCGAATGGTTCTGCCGAATTGTTTCACATCTATCTTCTTTTGTATAACTTCATCCTGAAAGTATGTATTTTTTTGAGCCATTATCCAACCACCTTACTATTTGCTAATGCATCATAATCAATCACTGATTTATTCTGAGTATCTTGAATTTGATAAACTTTCGCAAAATGACCACCTAGTTTTATCAATTCCTCGAAGGCTCCCCGTTCAACAATCCTGCCATCTTGCATGTATATTATCTCATCACAATCAACGACGGAAGACATTCTATGAGCAGATATAAGAATTGTTTTATGAGGGTAATTTTCCTTAATCTCCTGAAGTAATTTCTTCTCTGTCTCCACATCCAAGGCGCTAGTGGAATCGTCCAGAATAATCACTGGAGCATTTTTAAGTAACGCCCTGGCAATTGATATCCTCTGTTTCTGTCCACCAGATATCCCAAGACCCCTTTCACCTACAATCGTCTCATAGCCAAGAGGTAGCTCCTGGATAAAATTATGGGCCTGAGCATGTTTTGCAGCCTGAATCACCTGTTCCTTTTCTATATCAGGCTCTGCATATGCAATATTCGAATCAATGGTATTGGAGAATAAGAATACCTCCTGAAACACATAGGAAAAGTGATTTCTCAAGGTTTCCAGCGAATAATCTCTAACATCTCTACCATTGATTTTTATGTTTCCGCCGGTCAAATCGTGAATGCGGGTCAATGACTCCAATAGTACACTTTTTCCACTTCCAGTACCACCAACAATTCCAATTTTTTTACCATAAGGGATACTTAAATTAATATTGTTCATTACCTGTTTGTCATCTAAAACCAATGAAGCATTCTCAATTTGAATATTTGGTACATCCAAATTCGTAGTAGATAAATTACCATCCGGTATCTTTGAGCTACAATTCATAAAATTCATCATCTTATGCCCGGATACCAGCTGCTGCTGCACCTGGAGAAAGGTATTACTAATCTGAGATACAAAATCCATGATTTTAAGTACATAGTTCGAACAGGCTACCAGATACCCAATTAGCATATACCCTCTAATCACAAGAATTGTGCTGACTGCTATGGTTCCAATATAGGCAATCTGCTTAATTGAACTAAACACAACCTCGTACCTTGAGGATAGAAATATCTGATCAATATATGTATTTTTCAGTTTCGAATTGGATTTATCAAATTTCTTTTTTTCCAATTCCTCATTTGTAAAGGAACGAACCAATCGTACTGCTCCGATATTCTCTTGCACCGTAAGATTCATTTCACTGTTGCTGTTCCTGATATTTCGATAGTTCATCCTCGCCGCCTTTTTAAATCGGAAGAGTGCCACTACAAAGAACGGTGTCATTAGCAGAGGAATAAATAGCAGATTTAAATTAATATGAGTTAGCAAATATATAGCACTAGCCAGAACAAATATTCCATCCAGAATATTTGGTATCATTCTACAGAATAGTTCTTTAAACATAACGGTATCTGAGTTGACCGTAGTTAAAAGTTCACCAGTATTGAACTCAGATAAGGTTGAGCTGTCCAACTCCATCAGCTTGCGATAGGTTGCCATCCTTAGATTGGTTTCGAGCCTAAGTCCCAATCGCTGATTGACAATGTTTTTTATGTAGGTAAGCACATTTCTTGTCAGTAAGAAAGCTATAAAAACGAGCGCCAAGGTGAAAAATAAT
>CAYMLE010000185.1:0-4546 GCA_964391115.1 uncultured Herbinix sp.
GGTGGGCAATAACAAAGCAGGTCTTTTGCTCCATCAACTTTCGCATAGCCTTCTGTATCTTTATCTCGGTTCTGGTATCCACGTTCGAGGTAGCTTCATCAAGAATTAGCATCTTCGCATCCAAAAGCATAGCCCGCGCGATGGTTAGCAACTGTTTTTGTCCCTTGGATATATTCATTCCATCTTCATTTACTATGGTATCATATCCCTGAGGTAGTCGTTTGATATAAGAATGCATGCCTGCCATTTTTGCAGCCTCAACCACTTCTTCCATTTTGGCATCTTCCTTGCCATAGGCAATATTATCGAAGATCGTTCCGGCAAATAACCAAGTATCCTGAAGCACCATTGCATAGGCCTTTCTCAGGCTCTGTCTGGTCAAATCCCTGGTTTCCTTATCATCTACATAGACGCCACCATCCCAAACGTCATAAAAACGCATCAGTAGATTGATGATTGTCGTCTTCCCGGCGCCAGTGGGACCAACAATAGCAGTCAGGCTACCGGGTCTGGCATGAAGGAATAGATTCTTAATAATGGTTTTGTCAGGTACATAGCCAAATGAGACTCCTTTAATGGAAACCTCTCCCTCTACCTCATCAAGCTCTATGGCCGCTTCCCGATCCAGAGTCTCTGGTGCTTCATCGATTAACTTAAATACTCGCTCTGCGGCGGCTGCGGCTGATTGAAGCTCACTGATAATATTGGCCGTTTCGTTAATCGGTCCTGAAAACTTACGGCTATACTGAACAAAGGAGGAGATGTTACCTAAGGACATCTTACCAAACAGATACAGAATAGCACCAAATACCGTTATCAGGGAAAGGGATAGATTATTAATAAAATTAACTGTGGGGCCGGTCATACCGCCATAGTACTCTGCTGTATAATAAGCATCCACCGTTTCTTCGTTAATGCGATCAAATCGTGCCATAACTGCTGCTTCTGCTGCATAGGCCTTGATTGTCTTCTGTCCGGATACCATCTCCTCTACAAATCCATTTAATTCACCTAGCTTAGCGGAACGTTTGCGAAACAGCGGTTTTACCTTCTTCGCCATATACTTCGTGTATAGGATGGCCAGTGGAATGGTAACCAGCATAACCAATACCAGGATTGGAGAAATCACCAGCATCATGGTCAAGGAGCCTATCACAGTAATTACACTGGCTGATATCTGAACTACATCCGTGGACAGTGAAGTATTGATGGTGTCGATGTCATAGGAAATCTTACTGATAATATCTCCCGCCTGGTTACGGTCAAAATACGCCACTGGTAGTTCAACCAATTTTGTAAATACATCCTCTCTCATTCTCCGAATAATCTTCTGACTTAACCGTATCATCATAATAGCAAGAACATAGGAGAATAAGGAGGAAATCACGTAGAATACAATCATCCATCCGGCGTAATTGAATACAGTGCGAAAGATTACCTTCCCTTTTCCCGGTTCAATCGCATCGATAGCATAACCGGACAGCATCGGTCCCAAAAGGGCAAATAGATTACTACCAATCGTTAAAACTATCGCCAAGGCCAAGAGCCACTTATATTGATAGACATAATACCATAAACGCTTCAGTACATATTTTGTGTCCTTGGGTTTATCCGTCTTTTCACTTATCATACGTCTTCCCGCATTGGGATTGGCCGCCATACGACACCTCTTTCTATCGATTTTTTTTCATTTTTAAAAATTAGAATTATTATATATATTGCATAAATCAGTATTGTTATTTACATTGCAAAAATCCAGTATTATTATTTACATTGCATAAATCAATATTATTATTTACATTGCATAAATCCAGTATTGTTATTTACATTGCATAAATCAGCATTATTATTTACATTGCATAAATCAATATTGTTATTTTCATAACCTGATTACTTACCTCCATACGGTGCTTATCACCAAATAAACTATATCTGATAAGCTCCTTCCGAAGGAAACTTATATAAAGACATCATCTTATTAAGACATTACTTATTAGGCTATCATCTGTGATTGATAAATCTCCTGATATACCTCACAGGACTCTAATAGCTCTTCATGGGTGCCATAACCCACAGCCTGACCCTCATCGATAACTAGGATATGATTCAGCTTCATGACAGAGCTGATTCGTTGAGCAATCACGATACTAGTTGTACCCTGATATTTTTCACGAATTGCCTTCCTAAGTTGTGAATCTGTCTTATAATCCAAAGCACTGGAGGAATCATCCAGGATCAATACGTCCGGATCGCCTGCTAAGGCTCTGGATATTAATAATCGTTGTTTTTGTCCACCGCTTAGATTACTTCCCTTGATGGTAAGCCTGTAATCCAGTCCCTCTTCATAATCTGTAACAAACCCTGCCTGAGCATCTTTAATCGCTTCTTGTACTCGCTCCTCAGGTAGTTCTCTGCCTAAACTAATATTCTCATATATCCGATCCGCAAACAAAGCATCATTTTGGAATACGATTCCAAACCTTTGTCTAAGCTCCTGCTTATTAAAGGTTCGAACATCCTGGCCATCTATTTTGATACTTCCCTCCTGCACATCATAAAACCGCATTAGTAGATTGATTAGGGTCGTCTTCCCAGAGCCAGTAGATCCGATGATCCCCAAGCTTTCTCCCTTCATAATGCCGAAGCTGATGTCCTGGATGCAAGGTTCTGCTGTATAGGAAAAACATACATGATCAAATTCCACATGATAATTACTCAAAGTATTGGGAATCTGTCTAATTGGCAGGTCCTCCTCCGTCTCCAGAACCTCAGCAATTCTTGTGGCAGATGCACTGGCTCTGGAATATATAACGAATATCCTAGTGATCGCCATGACCGCCTGCAGCATTATCGTAAAATAGGAAAGAAAGGCAACAATTTTACCAGGCTGAGAGACACCGCTGTCCACGCGGAAGGCTCCGACAATAACTACTAGGGTAAGCCCCAGGTTTAGTAATAGGTTCATAATCGGATTACTAATCGCCATCACTGTTCCGGCTCTCTTCTCCTTATTGACCACTTCATCATTTGCCTGATGGAAACGGTTCTTTTCATAAGGGGTCTTGGACAAAGCTTTTATTACACGAACTCCAGTAATGTTTTCCCTTACAATCCGAATCAGTTTGTCAACTGACTGCTGTAGCTCCATATATAATGGAATTCCTTTTTTAGAAACACGATATACCACAAATGCTAGAAATGGAAGTATCCCGACCAGAACCAAGGCAAGAACTGGCTCTAGGGTACTTGTAATAATAATCCCGCCGACGAGAAGGATTGGTGCTCGGACCCCCATTCTCTGCATCATTCCGATCATATTATGTATATTATAGGTGTCCGTGGTCATTCTGGACTCTAGAGATGATATAGTAAAATGGTCCAGTTGGGTTCCGGATAAGCTTAGTATCTTCTGAAACAAATCATGGCGAAGACTCTGAACGGTATTCCGTGCCACTTTGGCAGCCATACGATTCGCTATAATATTAAAGGTTCTCGCTCCGATGGATAAGATGATCATCACCACACCCCACCAAAGTATTAGAGATACCTTTCCCATTGGGATAATGTCATCGAGAATAAAAGCCAATACCCAAGGAAGTCCCAGATCCATAAAGGCTCCCATGGCTTTAATCAGAAAACCGAAAAACATCCTTACTAAATAAGGTTTTAGATATTCAAATACACGTTTCATTTATAAATACCTCCGGGTATAAAGTAATCCGGCATAAGGCAAACCGAAATCGAATAAAGCAAGTATAATGATAACATTCAGTAAAATTCAAGTCAAGGATGGTAAAGTGTACTATATGATTATATCTATTAAGTGGTGCTCAGAAACTCATCTTCAAACGCAAAAGAACTTCATGATATGTATACCTAAGCGTAAGCATTTCGCCCATTTACATATCATGAAGCCCAAAGTCTTAAAAGGAATGAAATTAATAATATAATCTTCATCCTTCTTTTTTATGTCCTTGATATTTCACCTCATTGCTCAGTGTCTGTTGATCAAAATACTCTCTACAATTGGCTAGAGTGGTGTCGGCAATATTATAGAGTGCCTCCTTAGTTAAAAATGCCTGATGGGAGGTTACTATAACATTTGGCATGGATATTATCCTAGATAAAACATCATCCTGAATGATGGCGTAGGACATATCCTCATAAAACAGTTCTGTCTCCTCCTCATATACATCCAGACAAGCGCCTCCGATCTTCTCTGATTTCAATGCTAGCAGAAGATCCTCACTGTTGATCAAGGCCCCTCTAGAGGTATTGATCAAATATACCCCTTTTCTCATCTGGTTAATTGTTTTCTGATCTATCATATGGAAGGTTTCCTTCGTCAGGGGACAGTGGAGGGATATAATATCCGATTCCTTACATAGCTCCTCCAAGGAGACATAATCTATATCACTATCCTCAATGGGATATGGATCATAGGCCAAAACCTTCATCCCAAATCCTCGGCAGATTTGAACAAATATCTGTCCGATCTTTCCGGTACCAACAATACCTATGGTCTTTCCATGTAAATCAAAACCAA
>CAYMLE010000186.1:0-2979 GCA_964391115.1 uncultured Herbinix sp.
CTCATCACACTACTTATTATCATTCCCTTTGGCCTATCCGTCATGATTTATGAGTCTAATTTTGGAGATCGTTATGAGACCTATGCACCTATGTCCCGAAGTATGGATGAATTTGCAGGGTTGGCTTCACAGAAGCTTACCTTTTCTTCTGATCGTGGGCAAGCGCTGGTCGGTTATAAATATTACAGAGACCTAGAAGACGTTAAAGGAGTTGTGATGGTTGCCCACGGCCTGGGCGGTGGAGGGCATAATTCATATATGGATGTTGCAGACTTCTTTACTTCGAAGGGCTATGTTGTATTTGCCTACGATGCAACAGGAAATGATGAGAGTGAAGGTAGCTCTGTTAAGGGATTACCTCAAGGATTAATCGATTTGGATCATGCGATTCAATTTGTGAAAGCCACCTCTGACTTTGCGGGGCTACCCATCATGCTATTTGGTCATAGTTGGGGTGGTTATTCTGTTGGAAGTGTTTTAAATCTACATCCGGATGTTAAGGCTGTTGTTATGGTGTCCGCGTTTAACAAGTCCATGGACATCATCGAAGAGGAAGGAAAACGAATTGCTGGTGATGGCATTCATGTGCTTCTGCCTTACATATCTTTATATGAGAAAATGAAGTTCGGTAAATATGCCTCTTATAGCTGTACTGGTGGATTCGAACATTCTGATGCCGGAGTAATGGTAATCTATAGCACGGACGATAATATGATTTCACAGAGTAAGAGTTTTGATGTATTTTACGATCTCTATAAGGACAATCCGAGATTTGATTTTGTCAAATATGAGAATAGGGGACATAATTATGTTTATTATACAGATGCAGCGAGGGATTATAGAGCCCAGTTTAATAGTACCTTTGATGATTATTTAAATACCTTAGATGAGGAGTTTACGGCAGAAATAAGAGAGGAATATTTAAATGAGCATCTTGATAAAAAAGCATTATATGATCTAGATATGGAACTTTTTGCTGAAATAGTAACATTCTATGATAGCAATATTAAATAACATGAGGAGTAACGACTTTGGAGTATGAAATTGTACATTTGCCAAAAGAGAAATGGAAGGGAACTATAACCCCAATAAGCTACACAACCGAAACATATTATGATGTGATAATGAAACAAACAGAAAAAGGGTTTCATATTGAGATAGAGAAGAAGGACTTTACCGAGCCTGTTACTCATTCAGCGGAGGATTATGATTATCCGGATCAACTATATGCTGATTATTATGAGAATGCCTTTGCTTGGGGTGTTGTAGTTGATGATGAATTAGTAGCAGCGATTGAAACGGATCAAGAGTTATGGTCAAATCGCCTAAGAATAACAGAACTTTGGATCGCCGACCCGTATCAAAAGAAGGGGATAGGTCATGCCTTAATTGAGATAGCGAAGGAACAGGCACGAAGAGAACGTCGACGAGCTGTTATATTGGAAACACAATCCTGTAATGTGAATGCAATCGATTTTTATATGCATGAAGGCTTCACCCTAATCGGTATGGACACTTGTTGCTACCAGAACCACGATTTACAGAGAAAAGAAGTCCGCTTAGAATTTGGTTGGTTTCCAGAGAAAAAGAAAAGACTAAGTAAGGATGAGATAGAGATTAGAATGGAAACAGAGGATGACTGGTATCATGTTGAACTTATGACCCAGCACGCATTTTGGAATAAACATCATCTTGGATGCGACGAACATTATCTGGTACATAAATTACGTCAGGAGAACGATTATCTCCCAGAACTCAGTCGAATAGCAATTAAGGATGGAGAAGTAATTGGCTGTATTATGTATTCAAAGGCCCGTGTTGTTGATGGTTCCGACACCCATGAGATACTTACTTTTGGACCTCTCTGTGTAGAGCCAAAGTGGCAGGGAAGTGGGGTAGGTGAACTTCTATTAAAGGAAACGATGAAACTGGCTGCTAGTCAAGGGTATCAAGCTATCGTTATCTTTGGTGAACCGGATTATTATCCCAGGATCGGTTTTAAAACCTGTGATCATTTTAATATAACAACAGCGGATGGTAAAAACTCTGATGCCTTTATGGGAATTGAATTAATAGCTGGTGGTATGAAAAATATAAAAGGTAAATTCTACGAACCGGAAGTATACGAAAATCTACCCAAGGAAGAGGTTGAAGAATTCAACAAGAGATTTCCACCGCTGAAAAAATTGCGATTTCTGGGACAGTGGGAATAAGAATGAAAAGACGGCCCTTTTTAGGAAGGAGTACAACCTTGTTAGAAAGAAGAACTACATGCTTTCAAAATTTAAAGTTCATGGTATAATGATAAAGTGTTTTGAAATAGACGTTGTATAAAGATATAAATATAACGAAATGAAACAAAACAATTATACTAGAGGACACGTTAGATGAAGCTTGGGAGGAACTATGAGAGTAGGAGAACGAAAAAGAAAGAAAAATACCATTATTGCAAGTCTATCCATCGGGGGACTCATTTTATTGGGGTTCACCGTATTTATCTTATATATGAACAAGAATGCTGATTATGGGCATGAGGTTATTTTGGGGGATAGCTCCTTCGAGGTTACGGGGCTTCATGGCGGAATATATGAATATAATTCGATATCATCCGTAGAGCTAAAGGATACACTCCCGATGGTATTGGATCGATCCAATGGTGCTGCCATCGGTGAAGTAAAGAAGGGGACATTTAAGCTAGAAGATATTGGATTATCCATGCTGTATCTGCTATCAGAGGAGGGACCTTTTTTATATGTCAAGGTAAATGATTTTAATGTAATCATTAATTTTGAAGACAGTGCTGAGACGGAAGCCTTATATGATGATTTGAATATGAAATTAGATTTATAAGTACATGAAAGTACATCTAATGATTCTTTACAAAAAGAATTATAAAAGATTTGGATAATGGAGATTTGGATAATAAAAATCAGAATAATAATAGATTAGAATAATAAAAGATTCGAATAATAAAAGATT
>CAYMLE010000186.1:3079-4400 GCA_964391115.1 uncultured Herbinix sp.
AAAAATCAGAATAATAATAGATTAGAATAATAAAAGATTCGAATAATAAAAGATTCGAATAATAAAAGATTTGAATAATAAAAGATTAGGACAATAAAAGATTCGAATAATAAAGATTAGGATAATAAATATAATGAAGGAGTGTAGAATTTAAAGTATCTAAATTCTACACTCCTTCATTATTTATTTTAAACAATAACAAGGAGGCATTTCAATTATTTTATGAAGTCCTTAATTCGATCTTCAACTACACTTAAATCTTCTGTAGGTTCAAAACGCTCGATTACATTGCCTTCCTTATCTACCAGGAACTTAGTGAAATTCCATTTGATATCAGAGCTATTCTTATAATCAGGGTCAGCTTCAGAGAGCATTTTATCCAATACAGGACCTAATGAATGGGTCATGTGGAAGCCAGAGAAAGACTTCAGGCTCTTTAGGTATTTGTAAAGCGGATGAGCAGTTTCACCATTAACATCTATTTTAGAGAAAGCAGGGAATGTAACTCCATAATTCATGTCACAGAAGGTATGAATCTCCTCATCGGTTCCTGGAGCTTGATTTCCGAACTGATTACAAGGAAATTCCAGGATAGTGAAGTCCTGATCCTTATATTTATCATAGAGCTTTTGAAGTGGTTCGTACTGGGGGGTGAATCCACACTGTGTTGCTGAATTAATAATTAGAAGTACCTTCCCCTTGTACTCACTTAAATTGACTTCCTTACCATTTCGATCTTTAGCTGAAAATTCATATATATTCATAAATTATCCTCGATTCTGCGCTGCATTTTGAGTATATCAAGCTTGTGTTGGCAACGCAGTCACAAACTTTACCTTCTCATAGGAGCATATAAAATAATACTTACTTATTCTTTCTAATACGGTTTTAAACACTCTTTCAAACATTGAATGACGATAGTAGATTGATTGTATTGCTATTTTGTATCATACACAATTAAATGGTGTGAAATACTATCTAATTAAATTGTAAACAATACAATTGCGTTTGTCAATAACAAAATAAAATATTTTCATAATTAGTATAAGGATATCCTAAAACTTTAATTCTTTTTTTACTTGATTATGAGTCGTAGATATCGCATTCAATTACTCTGGCTTGTATCTGTATTATATTTATTTGCAATGAGATTATTTTTATACTGAAATAGTCGATTAATATCCACTTGCTTATAATAAAAAAACACCCTGCATAGCTAAGCAGGGTGTCTCTAACGTTTATTCTAAGATGCCAATTTTGTTTCTATTCGCTATCCGAATCCTCATCCTTTTCTGGATTGAGTTGAATGTGAATCTTATCA
>CAYMLE010000187.1:0-4398 GCA_964391115.1 uncultured Herbinix sp.
TATTATTTAGAGTATCCCCCATTTGTCTGGTTTTGTCAAGAAAAAACGACACCTGGGAGATGTCAAAAATGGTGTTTATTGGGGGTTACTGCTTTGGGTTACTGTTTTTTAGTATATGTTCAATTTGTTGTTCGAGTTCATCTATTTTACCATTATTGTTGATTACGATTTGGAAATGATGGAGGAACTCTTCTTCTTTGCTCTGACTGGAGAAGATGGAGTCAATCATCGTGTCTGTGTAGCCTCGATTTTGTTTAAGACGTTCTCTACGTGTCTCGGGCGAAGAATAAACATACCATACTTCATCGCAGGCAGATGCATAGCCAGATTCAATCATTAAGGCAGTCTCTATGATAAAGTAAGGATGGATGCCTCTCGTTTTTTCCGTATCAACTTCCTTTTTCACCGCCATTAATACATTGGGGTGAGTTAGCTGATTTATCTTTAATCGCTTCTCCTTATCTTGAAAGACAATCTGAGCAAGCTTTCCTCGGTCTATGGCTCCATCCTTACACAGGATGCCGGGACCAAAATATTCGACAACACCGAGATAACTTATTCCCCCCGGTTCCATCTGTTCTTTCGCAATTCGGTCGGTATTAACAATATATGCCTTGTATTTCTCCAGAAGTATATTAGCTACTAGGGATTTGCCACTGCCAACCCCTCCGGTTATTCCTATAATTTTCATCTCATCACCTGATTTATCTCCGTATTATGCTTTCTTAATTATCTACGCCATTACCATAATCTAACTAGGCATAGGTATGTTAACATCCAATAAAATTCATGTGCTAGCTTATTTCGCTTCGTACCAGTTTCTGCCTTCCTTGACCTCTACTTCAAGAGGAACCAGAAGTTCTGCAGCTCCCTGCATCTCCTCCTGCATGATTTTAGAAACTATAGAGATCTCCTCTTCATGGGTTTCTACTAATAATTCATCGTGAATCTGAAGAATGAGCCTAGAGCGCATGTTAAGCTCCTTTAATCTCTGGTTAACTCGGATCATCGCAATCTTTATGATATCTGCGGCCGTTCCTTGTATCGGAGAATTCATCGCTATGCGCTCTCCGAAGGATCGCTGCATAAAATTGCTGGAACTAAGCTCCGGTATCGGTCTGCGTCTTCCAAATAAGGTAGCGACATAACCATCTTCTTTCGCCTCTGCTACCAGTTGGTCCAGATAAATTTTGATCTTCGGATAGGTTTCAAAATATTTCGCAATATACTTCTCAGCTTCTTTACGGGTAATATTCAAATCCTGACCCAAACCGAAGGAGCTTATTCCATATACGATTCCGAAGTTCACCGCCTTGGCACTGCTTCTTTGGGCTGGTGTTACCTCCTCAAAGGGTGTATGGAACACCTCAGAGGCAGTAATCTGGTGGATGTCCTTTGCTTCCTTATAGGCCTTAATTAATCTATCATCCCCAGACATATGGGCGAGCACTCTTAGTTCAATCTGAGAATAGTCCGCATCAAGAAATACATAGCCCGGTTCTGGTATAAACACCTTACGAATCTGTCTACCTAACTCCATTCGAATCGGAATATTCTGAAGGTTTGGATCGGCACTACTGATACGGCCTGTGGCAGCTATAGTCTGATGGAATTTGCCATGAATTCGATCGTCCTCTCGAATATATACGGCCAGACCATCCGCATAGGTGGATTTTAGCTTTGTCAATTGACGGTATTCTAATACCAGACTGATCACTGGATGTTCTCCCTGTAGGCGTTCCAATATATCAGCCGATGTGGAATAGCCAGTCTTCGTCTTCTTCCCAAAGGGCAGTCTAAGCTTCTCAAACAGGATAATCCCCAGCTGCTTTGGAGAATTGATATTAAAGGTTTCGTCACACAACTCATAGATCTGTTTCTCCAGTGTCTCAATTCCCACCTGAAGCTTGTCTCCATACTCCTTTAAGGCTTCCTTATTAACCCGAATGCCCCTGGTCTCCATATCATACAGCGTATAGATTAAAGGCATCTCCACGGTCTCAAACAGATGGAGAAGCTCGGATTGAAACATTAGATCACGAAGTCGCTCAGCAGATCGGTAACCGATGAAGCTACTGTAGCAGGCAAATTGTAGAAATTCCTCTGGCTTATCGTCGATAGCCTTTGATAACGAGAGCTTCCCTAGAAGATCCTCCCTGGAGGGTACCGTAAGCTCCAAGTAATCTCTAGCAATGTCATCATAATAGTAGGTATCCGTTACGGGGTTTAACAGATAAGCAGCAATCGCTGCGTCAAATACATTATCCTTCTCGTTTACCGGAAGATATGGCAACTGAGCTTTTAAACCGATTACCGATACCAAATATCCTTCTTTTGCAAGTTTGGCAGCTTTTTCTCCAAGGTAATCCTCAGTGATAAATCCACCACAACGTATAAAATAAACTCGATCCTCTTGATTACATAGTGACAGTCCAAAGAATCTTCCATCCTCTATTAGCATCTGTAAGCCAATCGGATGAGCCGTCTTATGATTCATTTGCTCAAAGATCTGATCTGCCTCGGCCAATCCCTCAATGAAGGTAAAATTATCCTCTATGCCAGTTGTAACCTTTACATCCACCGTATGAAATTTGGACAGTAGATTCTTAAACTCCAATTTCTTAAACCAATGATAGACCTCTTCATTGTAGATATTACTTAAGACTGAATCCTCCAAATGAAAATCAAGCTCACAGTCGGTACATATCGTGGCCAGTTTCCTTGATAGAAAAGCCAGTTCCTTATTCTCCTTCAGGGAATTGGTTGCTTTCCCTGGTGACATCTCATCAATATGCTCATAGATGCCCTCCATGGAGCCATATGCATCAATTAGTTTCGCAGCGGTCTTCTCGCCAATTCCCGGTACCCCAGGAATGTTATCAGAAGAATCTCCCATAAGCCCCTTCATATCAATAAATTGTTGTGGAGTCACATGATATTTTTCAATCACATCCTCCTCCATATAATCTTCGATCTCCGTTCCCGTCCGCTTCGTTTTTGGAATTCGGATTTTAATCTGTTTGCTAGCCATTTGTAGCAAATCACGGTCACCGGATACTAGAGATACCTGATGGCCTGCCTTTTCAGCCATTTTCGCCAAAGAACCAAGAACATCATCTGCTTCGAAACCTGGTTTCTCTATCACCGTTATATTCATTGCCTTTAAGACTTCCTTCATCACAGGAACCTGTTCTCTCAGTTCCTCAGGCATTCCCTTCCTTGTCCCCTTATACTCCGTAAACATGTCGTGACGAAAGGTGGGGTGATGAGTGTCAAAGGCTACTACCAGGTATTCTGGCTTTTCCTCATCTAAGATCTTAAACATTATATTCAGAAACCCAAGAACTGCATTCGTATGCTCTCCTTGGGAGTTAGTCATCTCCGGTAATCCGTAAAAGGCCCTATTTAATATACTGTGCCCATCAATTAATACTAATTTTTTATCCATATAGTTTTTCCGCAAGTGTTTGTTACCTTACGGAATCCTCCTTCCTGCTAGTTGCGAAACGGTTCCTCTAGCTGATGTTGTATCTGTTCCTCCAGCCTTTGGTCAATTCTTATCTTCAAATCCTCATATTTTCTTTGACGATAGGATATCCTCAATATGAAATTACTTTCAGTAACGGGATTTACTCTCTCCTTCTCCATAAGATAATGTTGTAAGCTAAAGAAAAGAGTGAGCAATAAAACAATTACATAAAGAATCCCTTTTTTTCGATAATAGATATATTTGGTGTGAATTATTTTCTCCTGAGCCCTCTCTAGTTTCTCTGAAAGCTCCAGACTAAAATCATCGGATAGGTTCTTATCCTCGTCCAATTGCTTCATAGCTGTTAAAAGGGCATAATATACCTCCAGCTCCTCCTTGCAGTCCTTGCAGCCACGGATATGCTCTAGAAGTTCTTCCAGCTCCTTCAGCTCTAATTCATCATTTATAAAAGGGGTAATCAAACTTTGTGCCCTTAAACATGTCATATCGGCATCTCCTCATAGTTCACCGTTATTTTCTGTTAGTTTCTAATTTTAATACTTGAATTATAGTTTTAACTGTGTTAGAATAATCCTCGTCACAGATGCGGATGTGGCGGAATGGCAGACGCAGCAGACTCAAAATCTGCCGAGGGCGACTTCGTGAGGGTTCGAGTCCCTCTATCCGCAGTCTTAAGAGAGTTTGAAACAACTTCATACCTCAAAGAGTGAATTTTAACTCGGTTGATATCTAATCATTTGAATGGATAATCTGCCGAGTTAATTTTTGTTAAAGGAAAGATACAAAAGCTTGATCGCTACCTAATCAAATATTACTAGTGATATTATGGATGATTTTACCCTCTGTGTCAAGAAAACACATACGATAATCCCATCACAAATAATATGGAAGGCCTCCTATTTCATGCT
>CAYMLE010000188.1:0-4397 GCA_964391115.1 uncultured Herbinix sp.
TAAGGTGTCATCCCTTTCATAAAGGAGGGTATGATCCGGTACCATAATTATTTTTTATTAAAACCGGAATAAATAATAGTGAATAAGGAGCCAGAGGGGAAACCTCTTGATATTAATGTCATGATAAGACTAAGATATCACTACTGTATTGATTATAGAGATAGGCTCTAAGGAGGAAGAACATTGGAATTTACTTTTTTATTGGGAAGTATATTTAGTCCGATAGCGAGTGTGCTCGGATTAATTATGAACGGAATTTATTCTTTTTTTCATTTATTTAATATTCAGAACATAGCATTATCTATTTTTGTATTTACATTCATTATGAAGATGCTAATGCTTCCTTTGACAATGAAGCAACAGAAGTTTACTAGACTATCTGCAAGAATGAATCCAGAAATACAAAAGATACAGGCAAAATATAAGGGAAAAAAAGATGAAGCATCCTTAAAAAAACAACAGGCAGAGACCCAAGCGGTATACCAGAAGTATGGTGCTAGTCCTACCTCCGGTTGTCTTCCTTTATTAATTATGTTACCTATTATGTTTGCTCTATACGAGGTTATTAATAATATACCGGATTTTGTTACCTTAGTAAGAGAACAATATCAAATCGTAGCAAATGCAGTTTTAGCAAATAATCTAACCGCAGATGTAGTTTCCAGTGTAAAATCAGTCAGTGCTGATGCAGCAACATTAACAGAAACCGGTCAAGTAGTTGATATATTGGCGAAGTTTACGGCAGGTAATTGGACAGACTTACTTTCTAAGTTATCTGGACCAGCAGTGGAAGCAGTTCATTATATAAAGAATGTTAATAATTTCTTTGGATTAAGTATAACGAATAATCCAGATTGGAAATCAGTAGCAGTAATTATACCTATATTGGCGATGAGTCTTCAATTTTTGAATAGTAAACAGCTACAGGTTAAAAATGCAGATAATAATAAAAATGACAATCCTACAGCGAATGCTATGAGCTCTATGAATGTTGTAATGCCGATTATGTCAGGCTTCTTCACTCTTATGCTCCCCATCGGTGTTGGTTTATACTGGATCGCTAATAGTTTATTTTCAATTATTCAGCAGTTCTTTGTAAATAAATATTTAGACAATATGGGAGTGGATGAATTAGTTGAAAGAAATAGTGCTAAGGCCAGCAAGAAATATGCTGCAAAGAGTACTACTACAGGTAATTCAATTCAAGATTTGGCAAAAAAACAAACTAAAAATATCGAGAGTACGAATAATACTAAGAAAGAGGAAGAAATTATAGTTGATACAACCGCTAGTGAAGTTGATACTAATTCCACTGAGAGCAATGAATATAAGCCCACCAGTATATCGGAAATCGCAAACCTTCTTAAAAATAGGAATGAAAAGGGGGATAAATAGGTATGGATTGGAGAGAGTTTACAGCTAAAACGGTGGATGAAGCATTAACGTTAGCAATACTTGAATTAGAGACAACCGTAGAGAATTTAGAGTATGAAATAATCGAAAAAGAAACCTCTGGATTTTTAGGAATGCTAAGAAAGCCTGCTAAAATCCGCGTACGTTTGCAAGTAACTGTTGAAAATACAGTAAAAACATTATTAGAAAAAGTATTTAAAGCGATGGGAATAACCGCGAAGATTGAACTTTTATATGATGTGGAAAGCTCTAATTTAGATATTAATTTAAACGGCGAAGAGATGGGTGTATTGATCGGTAAGAGAGGACAAACTCTAGATTCCCTTCAATATTTAGTAAGCCTTGTTGTAAATAAAAACAGTGATAATTATATTAAAGTTAAGCTAGATACCGAAAATTACCGAGCAAGAAGGAAAGAAACACTTGAAAACTTAGCAAAAAACATTGCGTTTAAGGTTAAGAGAACCAGAAAGCCGGTATCTTTAGAACCCATGAATCCCTATGAGAGAAGAATTATTCACTCCGCGTTACAGAATGATAAGTTTGTAGAAACATATTCTGAAGGAGATGAGCCTTACCGTAAGGTTGTCATTAATGTTAAGAAAACATATAAGGACACGAAATATAGTAACAACAATCGATATGGTAATGGTAATAGTAATGGTAAGGATTATAAAAAAGACTTTAAGAAGGATTTCAAGCAGGAAGTTAAGAAGGACTTAGGTAAAGATAAGGAATATAGTAAGCATTACAGTAATGACTATAAGAAAGATTATCTTGAATATAAGGAAAGTAAGGAAAAGAAAATTACAGAAGAAAATGCATAAGAAAGCTTTTGTATGAAGTAAGGGGTGTCTTTAAAGTTTAGCTTATACTTTAAGGCACCTTTTTCTGTCCAAAGGACCAAAACATAGATGATAATTTTCTTAAAAAGTTATATATACTGATAAATGGCATTGGAATAGTAGAAAAGGAGGTAAGCCATGATGAAAACAGACACCATTACGGCCATTGCAACTGGTCTAAGTAATGCAGGAATTAGTATTATTCGTATTAGTGGTGATGAAGCCTTTCACATTATTGACCGAATATATCAGTCAAAAAATAAAAATAAGATACTATCCTCAGAAAAAAGCCATACGGTTCATTATGGTTTTATTGTTGATGAGGGCCAAATCATAGATGAAGTCATGGTTGTTATTATGAAGGCTCCTTCTACTTATACCAGAGAAGATGTAGTAGAGATAGATTGTCATGGTGGAATCGTAGTGACCAGAAGAATACTAGAGACAGTACTAAAACATGGTGCTAGAATTGCAGAGCCAGGGGAATTTACAAAAAGGGCTTTTCTTAATGGACGAATTGATTTATCTAGAGCTGAAGCAGTTTGTGATGTTATCAATGCAAAAAATGAAATGGCTTTAAAATCAGCAGTAAACCAGCTAAGAGGTAAAGAATACGAACAAATTAGTAGACTAAGAGAGACAATTATTCGGGACATTGCATTTATCGAGGCAGCGCTTGATGATCCAGAACACATATCCTTAGAAGGTTTTGATGCTGAACTAACGGAGCATTTAGAGAATGAGTGCCAGACAATTGAAAAACTTATTAAGGTATCTAAAAATGGAAGGCTGATCAGAGAAGGAATTCGTACCGTAATATTAGGTAAACCAAATGCAGGAAAATCAAGCCTCTTAAATAGTTTAATGGGTGAAGAACGGGCAATCGTAACGGATATTGCTGGAACAACAAGAGATACTTTGGAGGAAACAATACAGTTTGGAGGCATCACTCTGAATATCATAGATACGGCAGGAATTCGGAGTACGGAGGATGTAGTGGAGCGACTTGGAGTAGAAAAGGCCAAACGTTTTGCTGAGGATGCTGATCTGATTCTTTTTGTGACGGATTCATCAACCTCCTTAGATGATAATGATGAAGCTATACTAAAATTAATTCAAAATAAGAAATCGATTGTTCTTTTGAATAAGTCAGATTTGAAGCCGATGATAACTAAAACAGAATTAGAAAGTAAGACGGAGGCACCAATCTTAGCTATATCATTGATAGAAAACAATGGATTACAGGAATTAGAGGATTTGATTAAGGATTTGTTCTTTCAAGGAAAATTAAAATTCAATGAAGAACTTACTATTACAAATGAACGGCATAGAGAAGCCTTGGTTGAATCCTTGGATAGTCTTTATAATGTAAAAAGAAGCATAGAAGCAGGGATGGCTGAGGATTTTTATTCGATCGATCTAATGAGTGCATATGAAGAATTAGGCAAAATTATTGGAGAAAATGTAGAGGAAGACCTGGTTAATATGATATTTAAAGAGTTCTGTATGGGTAAATAAAGAACAATTTTAATATAAGATATAGTGGAGCTAGTTCTAAAAGTTATGTAACAAGTTTATTTGATAATCCGCATTGATATTAGAAGGGGAACGATTAGTAATGTCAAGTATATATGAGAGCTATGATGTAGTGATAATCGGTGCAGGTCATGCAGGTTGTGAGGCTGCCTTGGCTTGTGCAAGACTATCCTTAGAAACGGTAGTATTTACGGTCAGCGTAGATAGTATAGCATTAATGCCCTGTAATCCGAATATAGGTGGAACCTCGAAAGGACATCTTGTTAGGGAAATAGATGCCCTCGGAGGCGAAATGGGCAAGAACATAGATAAGACTTATATTCAATCAAAGATGTTGAATTTATCTAAGGGACCTGCTGTTCATTCACTAAGAGCACAGGCGGATAAGCAGGATTATTCTACGACCATGCGAAGAGTATTGGAGAATACAGACCATCTAACCATAAAGCAGGGCGAAGTGGTTGATATTCTAACAGAGGATGGTAAGGTAACAGGAGTAAAGACATATTCTGGAGCTATATATAGATGCAAAGCAGTTATTCTTTGTACGGGAACTTATTTGAATGCCCGTTGTATCTATGGAGAAACTGTAAATAAGACAGG
>CAYMLE010000189.1:0-4362 GCA_964391115.1 uncultured Herbinix sp.
AGATAGTCCGTTTCTTCTTTCGTATTTAACGGCTTGGGAAATGACTTCACGAAGATAAGCACCCTCAATGCTTAAATGGTTCGTTACTATCTTATGTGCATTATTGACATAAAGTGCCTATCCTTCTTAAAAAAGGTCAGTAGGACTTCTTATATTTCTTTACTGTCCAAAAAAGGTCAATTCGAAGGTAGGAATAATCATTCCTTCCTTCGTAATATATCATAATTGTTTAGTTTGATTGTTTGTCCGCTAGATACAGCATCAGCTATAGCAAGCTCAATATATATCATCTGCTTCGGATGTGGGCAGCTTTCCATAGCTTCACCCTGCTCATCCTGAATTGTGCGGACTATTACCTCTGTAGTACTACCGTTCGGTTTGATTACTTCAATTGTTTCACCTAGAGAGAACTTATTTTTCTGTTCCAGCTGATAGAGACCATCTCTCTCCCCGGAAATAGTTCCCAGGTAAGTGTAGGCTTTCTCATAGGTGTTATGCTCATAAATCTGATCCTCATGCTTCGGTTTATCAAAGAAAAATCCGGTTGTAAATTGGCGATTTACTCCCTTCTTAACCTCATCCAAATAGGAAGATTTATTCTTCTCATATTCCTGTGGATCGTTGAAATAATCATCAATTGCTTTTCGATAGGTTCTAGCTACCGTTGCCACATAGAGTGCGGTCTTCATTCTACCCTCTACCTTAAAGCTGTTAATACCAGCCTGAACCAGTTCGGGTATATATTCAATCATGCAGAGATCCTTTGAATTGAAGATGTAGGTTCCTTTTTCAGACTCCTCAATCGGAAGGTATTCCCCTGGTCTGTGTTCCTCTACGATATGGTATCTCCAACGACAGGAATGCGTACATTCACCCATGTTTGCATCTCTTCCAGTAAAATAATTGCTGAGTAAGCATCTACCAGAATAGGCAATGCACATAGCACCATGGACAAAGGTCTCAATCTCCATATCCTCAGGGATCCTTGCCCGTAGCTGAGCCAATTCTGCCATAGATAATTCCCTCGCAGAAACTACCCTTGTCGCACCTTGCTTATGCCAAAAACGATAGGACTCATAATTGGTATTATTGGCCTGGGTACTGATGTGTAGTTCCACCTCAGGAATCTCTTCCTGAGCTATCATAAATACACCGGGGTCCGATATGATAATTGCATCTGGACGATTTTCTCCAAATTCTTTCAATTCCTTGAAATACTGTCGAATCCCCTCCAGATCTTGATTATGTGCGGTAATATTTGCCGTTACATATACCTTTTTCCCATGGGCATGGGCAAAGGCGATGCCCTCCTTCATGTGCTCCATAGAGAAATTCCGGGCTTTTGCTCTTAGTCCGTACATATCACCACCGATATAGATGGCATCTGCACCATACATCACTGCAGTGCGGAGTGTTTCTAGATTGCCGGCTGGGATTAACAGCTCCGGCTTCTTTTGTTTTATATTCATAAATATCCTTCTTTCTTCCGTGTATAACAAATATCAAACAGTCTCTATAATACCACAAAACTGTTTCTATGTCTGTAGCTTCTGCTACACCTTTACGCTGACCGCTACGCCATCACCTACGGGTAATAGCATTGTTTCCAGCTCCTCCATATGGGTTATGGTATAAAGATACTCTCTCATCCTGGTGTGAATGGTACGGTCTCTTCTGGTAATGCTGTAGCGGGAATTGGTAACCGTACCATCCTGCAGCACATTATCCGTAACCAGCATCCCTCGGTTTTCAAGAAGCTTCATCAGTTCAGGTAAAAAACTCATATATTGGGCCTTGGCTGCATCGAGGAAGATAAAGTCATATGCATTCCCAGCTTGAACCAGATCCTGCAGTACTTCCAAGGCATCTCCTTTGATTAACGTAATCTTATCCTTCTGTGGAAATGCTGGATTAGCCAGATTTTTCTCTGCCTCCTGAATACGCATCGGAACCTTCTCAATGGTTGTAAGCTTACAGTCCTCACTGGTGTATTCGCTCATAAATAGGGCTGAAAAGCCAATTGCCGTTCCGACTTCCAGAATTTTTCTTGGTTGTTGTAGCCGAAGTAAAAATCGGAGCACCCCCTGGGTTTCTTTCTTAATAATCGGCACATGATTTAGGATAGCCTCTCTTTCCAGATTAAGGAGCTCCTCTCGGAGCTCCTTCTCAAGAGAATTTATATATGCAGTTATTCTTTCATTTACTATCATATTGTAGAATGTGCGACACAATGAGATGCGTTCGCATTTACTCCTATTCTGCTTGGGTATCCTCGACCTGAACCTCGGATTTCTTGTAGTCAGTAATAACCTCTAATATTTCCTTTAGGGTCATAGATGCATCAAGCTTATAGGTACCAGCCATAATTGTTTGATCCTGCAGCTTCGTTTTTACAAAAAAAGCATACTTATTAAGGATGACACGGTTCAATTCTAATTTAGCAGCTACATCCATAGTGGAATCACCCTGATTAATTTTAATATAGATATCTTCCTGAGCGTTGGCATTAACCACTGCTGGGCCATAAAGCTGATAAGTAAAATCATAGGCCGCTTTGCTGATGTAGATGGTGGCAATGACAACCAGAATGTAAAACACTATATTTAATAACAATCGAAGGATATAACTTGATACCTTCAAGGTTACTTTTACAGAGGTTGAATTGTGTGACATAGTTTTCTCCTAACTTAACGAATACTACCTTAACATATCCGTTTTTAGACTTCCATAATAATTGGTAATATCATCGGATTCCTCTTGGTCTTCTTCCAGATGTAGTCATTTAAAGAATCCCTAATTTCCATCTTAATCTTACCCCAGTCGCTGTTGTTTTTGCTCATCGCTTTATCCAGAGCCTTTTCAACTACTTCTCTTGCTTCATCCATAAGATTTTCTGATTCCCTTACATAGACAAAACCACGAGATACAATGTCTGGACCAGAAATTATCTGGTTACTGTGTTTTTCTAGTGATACGACTACTATGATTAATCCATTTTCAGACAGAAGCTGTCTATCACGGAGAACGATATTACCAACATCACCAACACCAAGACCATCCACCAAAATACCCTGGGAAGGAACTTCACCAGTGATGGCTCCTTTCTCATCCGTTAAGGTGAGTACGTCTCCGGAAGATAATAGGAATATATTATCCTTGGGCACGCCCATCACCTGTGCTAATTCAGCATGACGAATCAAATGTCTGTATTCACCATGAACCGGAATCGCATACTTGGGCTTAATTAAGGTATAGATTAATTTAATTTCTTCCTGGCAGGCATGGCCTGATACATGGGTATCCTGATAGATTACCTTGGCACCCTTCATGGATAACTCATTTATAACCTTTGAAACTGCTTTTTCATTTCCCGGAATCGGGTTCGAGCTTAATATTACTACATCACCGGGATGAATGGAAACCTTTCTATGAATGGAAGCCGCGATACGGGACAGGGCTGCCATGGATTCTCCTTGACTACCTGTCGTGATTAATACGATCTGATCATCGGTATAATTCTTCATCTGTTCAATGTCAATCAGCATATTCTCCGGCATGTTTATATAACCCAACTCACTGGCAGTGGTAATAATATTTACCATACTCCGCCCTTCGATGACAACTTTACGGTTGTATTTCGCAGCTGAATTAATAATCTGCTGAACACGATCCACATTCGAAGCAAAGGTTGCTACGATGATTCTTTGCTTTGAATAGTCTGCAAATATATTATCAAAGGTTTTACCAACCGAGCTTTCTGACATGGTATAGCCTGGTCGTTCACAGTTGGTACTGTCACAAAGTAGTGCAAGTACACCCTTCTTACCGATTTCTCCAATTCTCTGTAGATCAATCGGAGCTCCAAATACCGGTGTAAAATCAACCTTAAAGTCACCCGTATGGAAAATAACACCTTCCGGAGTATAGATTGCCAGAGCTGCTGCATCTGCAATACTATGATTAATTCTGACAAACTCGATACGGAAGCAACCCAAATTAATGGATTGACCATATTTAATAACTTTTCGTTTCGTATTCTTTAATAAGTTATGTTCCTTTAATTTATTCTCAATAATACCAATCGTCAACTTCGTTGCATAGACCGGTACGTTAATATCCTTTAATATATAAGGGAGGGATCCAATGTGATCCTCATGACCATGGGTAATTACAAAGCCCTTCACCTTGTCTATATTTTCCTTCAAAAAGGTTACATCAGGAATGACTAGATCAATTCCTAGCATCTCATCATCAGGAAATGCTATACCGCAATCTATAACGATAATACTGTCCTCATATTCGAAGGCAGTTATATTCATACCGATTCTATCTAATCCCCCAAGGGGGATTATCTTTATTTTT
>CAYMLE010000190.1:0-4343 GCA_964391115.1 uncultured Herbinix sp.
GCGTCAAGGAACACAGAGTGCTAAAACCCGTGCTGAAGTAAGTGGTGGCGGAAGAAAGCCTTGGAGACAGAAGGGAACCGGTCATGCAAGACAGGGTTCAACCAGATCCCCTCAGTGGACTGGTGGCGGTGTTGTATTCGCACCCAAGCCGAGAGATTATTCCTTTAAGATGAATCGTAAGGAAAAAGCTCTTGCAATCAAGTCAGCGTTAACCTCCAGAGTAAATGCAGAGAAATTTGTTGTTCTGGATCAGATTAACTTTGATGAGATCAAAACAAAGAAGATGAAAACTGTTCTTGATAACTTCAAGGTAGAAAAGGCATTGATCGTACTTGGCGAGAAGAACGAGAACGTTAGTCTCTCTGCTAGAAACCTGCCGAAGGTAAGAACCGTGTTAGTAAACTCCATTAATGTATATGACATCCTGAAGTATGATACACTCGTTATCACTAAGGATGCTGTAGCGAAACTCGAGGAGGTGTACGCATAATGGCAAATATAAAGTATTATGATGTAATCCTTAAGCCGATCGTAACTGAGAAGAGTATGAACTCCATGAGCGATAAGAAGTACACATTTTCAGTACATCCTGAGGCTACAAAGGGTCAGATTAAAGAAGCTGTAGAGAAGATGTTTGCAGGAACTAAGGTTCTTAGAGTAAACACCATGAACTTAGAGGGTAAGAACCGCAGACGTGGTAACACCGTTGGTAAAACCTCCAAGGTTAAGAAGGCAATCGTTCAGCTAACAGAAGACAGCAATGAGATCGAGATTTTCTCAGGTCTGTAAAAAGCAGAACTAAGGGCTGATAACAAGAGCTGTTGCGAAAACAGCGCGAAAGTAAAAATAGAAAACAATAGATGTATACGCACGACGAGGTACATCAATTGAAAGGAGTGCAAAATATGGGAATTAAAAGTTATAGACCATATACACCTTCCAGAAGACACATGACTGGTTCCGATTTTTCAGAGATTACAGCAAGCAAGCCTGAGAAATCATTGGTTGTTTCCTTAAACAGGACAGCAGGCCGTAATAACCAGGGTAAAATCACGGTTAGACATCGTGGTGGTGGTTCTAGAAGGAAATATAGAATTATCGATTTTAAGAGAAGAAAAGATGGTATTCCTGCAACTGTAGTGAGCATCGAGTACGATCCTAACAGAACAGCTAATATTGCATTATTAAACTATGCAGATGGTGAGAAGGCGTATATCCTTTCTCCGAACGGACTTACTGTTGGCACAACACTGATGAACGGTGAAAAAGCCGAAATCAAAGTAGGTAACTGCCTCCCGTTAAGAAACATTCCCGTTGGTACTCAGGTTCACAACATCGAGTTATATCCTGGTAAGGGCGGTCAGATGGTTCGTTCCGCTGGTAACTCCGCACAGCTGATGGCAAGAGAAGGTAAATTTGCAACACTTCGTCTTCCCAGTGGTGAGATGAGAATGGTTCCGATCGATTGCAGAGCTACAGTTGGCCAGGTTGGTAACATTGATCATGAGCTGATTACTATAGGTAAAGCTGGACGTAAGCGTCACATGGGCTTTAGACCTACCGTTCGTGGTTCCGTAATGAACCCGAATGACCATCCTCATGGTGGTGGTGAAGGTAGAACTGGTATCGGTCGTCCGGGTCCTGTTACACCTTGGGGTAAACCTGCTCTTGGTCTGAAGACAAGAAAGGGCAACAAGAAATCCAATAAACTCATCGTAAGAAGAAGAGACGGAAGAGCAGTTAAGTAATTAAAAACGATCGCTCAATAAACTCTTTGAAGTATGATTAATATACAACTATTATTCAATAACTTTAAGAACCGTTTCAGTATAGAAGGATTGCTTGGCAATCCGTATGAGAAATCTAAGGAGGTTAGAAGACATGGCTCGTTCACTTAAAAAGGGACCATTTGCTGATGATCATTTATTGAAAAAAGTAGATGCGCTCAATAACTCCGGTGACAAGACCGTTATTAAGACCTGGTCACGCCGCTCCACCATATTCCCGCAGTTTGTTGGTCACACGATTGCGGTTCATGATGGTAGAAGACATGTTCCGGTATATGTAACAGAAGATATGGTTGGACACAAGCTCGGAGAGTTTGTAGCAACCAGAACCTATAGAGGTCACGGAAAAGACGAAAAGAAAACTGGAAGAAGATAATGCTAACGCATTGTATGGAAGGAGGTTTCATCCATGGCGAAAGGACATAGATCCCAGATAAAAAGAGAGAGAAATGAAGTTAAGGACAATAGAGCTTCTGCTAAGTTATCTTATGCAAGAGTTTCCGTTCAGAAGGCTTGTTTCGTATTAGACGCCATTCGAGGTAAAGATGTTAATACAGCGCTTGGTATTTTGGCTTATAGCCCAAGATATGCATCAAGCTTAGTTGAAAAATTAGTTAAGTCAGCAATGGCAAATGCTGAGGTTAAAAATATGGATCCTGCAAAGCTCTACGTTGAAGAATGTTATGCTAATCAGGGACCGATCATGAAAAGAATTCAACCCAGAGCACGTGGTACGGCTTATCGTATAGAGAAAAGAATGAGTCATATTACTGTAGTTCTGAATGAAAGGTAAGGAGGGCAAAAATGGGACAAAAGGTTAATCCTCATGGCTTAAGAGTCGGAGTAATTAATGATTGGGATTCCAGATGGTATGCGGACAGCGACTTCGCAGATAATCTTGTAGAAGATTACAAGATTAGAACATATCTTAAGAAAAGACTGTACAGTGCAGGTATTTCTAAGATTGAAATCGAAAGAGCAAGCGACCGCTTAAAGATTATTATCTTCACTTCAAAACCCGGCGTAGTAATTGGTCGTGGTGGTTCAGAGATAGAGAAATTAAAGGTAGAGATCCAGAAGCAAACAACAAAGAAACTGAATCTGGAAATCAAAGAGATAAAAAGACCTGACACAAATGCTCAGCTTGTAGCTGAAAACATTGCTAACCAGCTTGAAAACCGTATTTCATTCAGAAGAGCGATGAAATCTACAATGGCCAGAACTATGAAATCTGGAGCTAAGGGTATCAAAGCTGCTGTTGGTGGTCGTCTTGGTGGTGCAGATATTGCCCGTACTGAATTTTACAGCGAAGGAACCATTCCTCTACAGACACTACGTGCTGACATCGATTATGGTTTTGCTGAGGCAAATACCACATACGGTAAGCTAGGTGTAAAGGTTTGGATTTACCATGGTGAAGTACTTCCTACAAAAGGAAACAAAAAGGAAGGGAGCGATAAATAATGTTAATGCCGAAAAGAGTAAAGCGCCGTAAGCAGTTCCGCGCTTAAAAGGCTTGTAAAGCATCTATAGGTAATGTAATCACACAGGGCGAATATGGCTTAGTAGCATTAGAGCCTTGTTGGGTTAGATCAAACCAGATCGAAGCTGCCCGTGTAGCTATGACACGTTTTACAAAGCGTGGCGGTAAGGTTTGGATCAAAATATTCCCTGATAAACCTGTAACAACAAAACCTGCTGAAACTCGTATGGGTTCCGGTAAGGGTACACTTGAGTATTGGGTAGCAGTAGTTAAGCCGGGCCGTGTAATGTTTGAAATCGCAGGTATCCCTGAGGAAACTGCAAGAGAAGCATTACGTCTTGCTATGCACAAATTGCCGGTAAAATGTAAAATTGTATCCCGTGCAGACTTAGAAGGCGGTGAAAACAGTGAAAATTAATAAATATGTAGAAGATTTAAAAACAAAATCAGCTACAGAGTTAAATGAAGAATTAGTAGCTGCGAAGAAGGAACTCTTTAACCTGAGGTTCCAAAATGCAACCAACCAGTTGGATAATACAAGCAGAATTAAGGAAGTTAGAAAAAACATTGCCAGAGTACAGACTGTTATTTCTGAACTTTCTAAGGCTTCTAAATAATTGAAGATTGGCAGGCCTGCCACAGGCAGGAACCTACAGTCAGGGAAAGGAGTATCGTTGTGGAAAGAAAACTAAGAAAAGTACGTATCGGCAAAGTAGTAAGCAATAAGATGGATAAGACTATCGTAGTTGCACTAGTTGACAACGTAAAGCATCCATTATACGGTAAGATCATGAAGAGAACCTACAAGCTAAAAGCACATGATGAGAATAATGAGTGCAACATCGGTGACCGCGTAAAGGTTATGGAGACCAGACCCTTATCCAAGGATAAGAGATGGAGACTTGTGGAGATCGTAGAAAAAGCTAAATAAGGTCTCAGACATTTATGTCTATATATTATGAAATGTATGCCTCGTGCATACAGGTTGGATATTACAACTGAAAGGAGTATTATCATGATACAGACGGAATCAAGACTAAGAGTTGCCGATAATAGTGGTGCAAAAGAGTTAC
>CAYMLE010000191.1:0-4342 GCA_964391115.1 uncultured Herbinix sp.
AGTGGAAAAAAATGTGTACTTTACCCTCGTGTAAGTACCGAAATGCAGGTTGACGGCTTCAGCTTGGACGGACAGAAAAATAGCTTAAAGCGATTTGCAGATAGAGAAGAAATGGAAATCGTAAATATTTATGAAGATGCCGGAAAGTCCGGCAAATCAATAGATGGTCGTCCTGCCTTTAAGCAGATGCTCAGTGATATTGAAAATGGCTTAGGCATTGATTACGTTTTAGTTTACAAGCTCTCTCGCTTTGGACGAAATGCCGCTGACATTCTTAATTCATTGGAGCATATTCAATCCTTTGGTGTGAATTTGATTTGCATTGAGGAGGGAATTGACTCGTCACAGACAAGCGGAAAGCTTTTAATCTCTGTGCTGTCTGCTGTTGCTGAAATAGAGCGTGAAAACATCATTGAGCAGACTATGAACGGACGAAAGGAAAAAGCTCGTCAAGGCGGTTGGAATGGTGGCTTTGCTCCCTATGGCTACTTTCTCAAGGATAAGCAGCTTTTTATCCAAGAAGATGAAGCTGAAGCGGTACGCATTATCTTTGATAAATATGTGAATGGGAATATGGGTTTTTATAAAATTGCCAACTACCTTAACTTGCAGGGTATTCAAAAGGTTAAACGGGATAACGGTACACTAACCCAATGGAGTACCCATTTTGTCAGAATGATTATCGACAATCCAGTGTACTATGGAAAAATTGCTTTCGGCAGACGCACAAGAGAAAAGGTCAAAGGCACTAAGAATGAATACCGCCAAGTACACCAAGATGACTATATCCTTGCAGACGGTCAGCACGATGCCATTATCTGCGAGGAGCTGTGGACACAGGCTCATGAAAAAAGAGAAATAACAGGTGTGAAATCTCCCTCTAAAATTGGTCGTGATAGAGCACATTTGTTAAGCGGTATTTTAAAATGCCCTAAATGTGGCGGACCGATGTACACCAACAAACACGCTTGGACAAACAAGGACGGTACATATAAAGAGATTTACTATTATGTGTGCAGCAAGGCTCGGACAGCAAGAGGAAAAAGTTGTGACTACAAAGCAATGCTCAAAAAAACCGACATTGAGCCACTTGTCATTGAAGCAATTAGAGAGCTGATTAAGAATAAAGATTTTGCAACTGAAATAAAATCAAAAATAGGAAAACAGATTGACACCTCTACTCTTGATAGAGAGCTGAAAAATTATGAAGGTAAACTTAGAGAAGTAGATTTGAATAAAACTCGCCTTGAAAATGAAATTGATAGCCTGCCGGAAGATGCCCGTTTCAGAGAACGCAAGCTCCACGATATGACACTCCGGCTTGACAGCCTATACGACATCATTGTAGAGCTTGAAGAAAAAATTGAGGACGTAAAGCTACGTCGCAAGGCTGTGGAACAGGATGCCATTACCTTGGAGAATATCTACACCCTGTTGGCAAACTTTGATAAGGTATACGATAAAATCAGCGATGAAGAGAAAAAATCTCTAATTTCTTCGCTAATCAAAGAAATAGAGATTTTCCCATGCGATGAATCAGAGCTACCTCTGAAATCAATTTTATTCAATTTTCCTGTGTATAAGGACGGTGGAGATGTTTACGAATTTTTGTGGGACAAAAGTACGCACGTCTCCACATGGCTAGTCCACGGGAACATATCCACCGGTATAGCAGTCACCGTCCGGTATCCTTTGTTGACTAGAAATTTAATATCCCTCTCAAGAGTTACAGGATTACAGGAGATGTATACGACTTTATCTGGCTTCATGAGACACAGGGAACTTAAAAAGGTCTCGTCACTACCAGCTCTTGGCGGATCCATAAATACTACATCCACAGATTGGTTATCCGCTGCCATCAGGTTCATAAAATCTCCGGCATCTTGACAATAGAATTGAACATTTTTAACACTATTACGCTTTGCATTTTCAGTAGCATCTCGTACAGCATCCTTATTCAATTCCACCCCAATTACTTTTCCTGCGTGATCAGAGGCAATTAAACTAATGGTTCCAATCCCTGAATATGCATCAATCACGGTTTCTTTACCTGTTAAACCTGCTAATTCCATTGCTCTATTATACAATACTTCGGTCTGTACAGGGTTGACTTGATAGAAGGATTTCGGAGAAATACGGAATCGCTTACCACATAACGTGTCTTCAATATAACCTTTACCGTATATCACCTGCTCCTTATCTCCCAAAATCATGCTGGTATTCTTGTTGTTAACATTTACTACAATTGTAGTAATCTCCGGATGAAGCTTTCGTAATGCTTTTACAAAGTTATTCTTGGAGGGCATGATCGGGGACGCTAGGACTAGAATAACCATGATTTCACCGCTGTGAAATCCAGTCCTCACCAATACATGTCGAAGTAAGCCATAGTCCGTGTCCTCATCATAGGTCTTAATCTTAAAGGATTTTAACAAGCCACGTATCGCTACAATAATCTCGTCGGATTTCTTATTATGAATCAGACAACTATCGATAGGTATCACACGATGGGTACCTTCCTCATAGATGCCAGAAATCGGATTTCCCTTGCGATCATGGTCAAATACTGCATGAACCTTATTGCGGTAATGATAAGGCTCTTTCATACCTATGATAGGTTCTACTTTACAGTATTTGCTTATCAATGAGTCAACAAACTCTTGCTTCATTAATAACTGCTTTTCATATTCCTGGTCCATCCGACAGCTACCGCACATTTTTATATGAGGGCAACCTTGTAAAGAATTCTTATTCTTATTCTGTTGTCTGTCCGATCTTTGATTACTGTTCTTTTTGCCATCTCTATTTTTGTTATCATCATATTTTTTATGATCAGAACTATTCTTATTATGCCTATTATCGTTATTACCTTCGCTATTTCCTCTTTTATGCATGCTGGTTTGTTTACTACTTACTTCTTGCTTTCTGTGGTTCGTCTTATTTTCTCTGCTTTCTGCTGAGGTTTTCACAGATTTACCTTTATTTCTGTCTGTCCTCTTCGTTAAGCTACTTTTGTTTTTATCTGTCCCACTAGTTGAGCTACCTTTACTTTTACCAGTCCCACTAGTCAAGCTGCCTTTATTTTTTCCCGTCCCATGGCGCAAACCGCTCTTGATCCTGTTCCATTCTAACTCGGCCTCAACCAATGACTCATCCTGGTCACCCTGGCTGTTTCCTTTTCTATGTTGCTTCTTTGTAGTATTACCTATATCTTTCATATTCCTATACTCCTTCGTCATTAAATTCCGGAATGAAGCTCTCGGAAGCCGTATCACCTTCCTGTATAAACCCATTCTCTATCCCAAGCTGAATCGCGTATTCCACTAATTCCTCATATTCTTTTTCCGATATCCTACGGTTAATCTCTGGATATTTTACCACAGATTCCATTGGTGTATACTGATTCATGATACTAATCCATATCCTGTCCCCATAGGTTTTATAAAGGTAGGATAAAATATCTTTCGAATCCTCTAGATATCCTGGTAGGGTCAGATGTCTAACGATGACTCCCTTCTTCATCATACCTTTGGAATCAAATTTTGATTCTCCTGTCTGACGGACCATCTCCTCGATAGCCCTAGACGTATGGATAAAATAGTCTTCACAGTTAGAATACCTTAATGCTGGTTGCGACGCCATGTATTTTAGATCTGGAAGATAGATATCAATATTACCTTCTAATAGCTTCAGTGTCTCAAGCTTCTCATATCCGCTACTATTATATACAATTGGTAACTGCAGACCTTGCTTTCTTGCACTTTGTAAGGAATCAAGAATCTGTGGCACATAATGGGTTGGAGTCACTAAATTTATATTATTAGCTCCCTTTTCCTGAAGTTCCAGGTAGATCTCTGCCAGTCGGTCTACGGTGATTTGCTTTCCCGCCTGGCCAAGGGCTATGTTGCGGTTCTGACAATAGACACACCCCATGCCACAGCCTGCAAAGAACACTGTTCCTGAACCCTTATCTCCAGAGATGCAAGGCTCCTCCCAGTAATGCAGCGCTGCTCTTGCAACAACCAATTCATGGGTCATTCTGCAAAAACCGATTTTTCCGTTTATCCGATCCACATGACATTCCCTCGGACAAAGGGTACAATCCGATAATAATTGTTGGTACATAGCAACTTCCTCTTCTATCTCAATATTTGTATCAAATATTACTATCTGAATATGACCATCTAAATACTTCCATCTAAATATTTCTATCATAATATATCTAGTCATGATAACATTTATCATATTTATCATAAATGAAGATAAAATAGTTTAACATATTTATATTACATTAACTATCTTTAAAAAACAATCATTATACAAAAGCATCTTTCATTTTCCT
>CAYMLE010000192.1:0-4279 GCA_964391115.1 uncultured Herbinix sp.
CCTTGAAAATTTCAAATCTTAATGAAATTTTAAGATTACTTTATCTTATATATATCTAAGTAATTTTTAACAAAAAATAGTTGACAATATAATATTTACCCCTTATAATATTGGAAGACTATTACAGAAAGTGAGGTAAAACAGATGAAGTTACATGCACGCAATAATTTTAACCTAATACAATCAACTTTATGTGAGATTACCTCATGGAATTGTAAGAAATAGTTTTGTAATCACCTTCCTGTCCATCCCTGCAACCACAGGATTGGAATGACTACAACTTATATTTTACGCAATTTTTCGCCATGGTGTATCTTTCCATGGCTTATTTTTGTTTGTAAACATATGTTATGTCTGATTACGCCTGTTATACAGGAATAAACTATTTGCATCATGGGAATGCAGGAAATGGAGGATTTATGAAAATCAGTTATTATTTAAAAAAGCATTGGTATGCTTATGCCTTTGCTATCTTCTGCACCGTTGCAGCGGTATCTTTGGATATGCTTACTCCACAGATAACAAAGAGGATCATTAATGATGTCTTACTCGGGGGAGAGACAGGTCTATTAACAAAATTATTATTTTTTATTATTCTGATTGGACTAGGTAGATGTATATTTCAGTATCTTAAAGAATTAATCTACGATTTTGTAAGTTCTAAGATCGGTAATCAAATAAGAAAGAAGCTGTTTATCCATATACAGAGTTTATCACTGAATTTCTTTGATAACAATAACACTGGCGAACTCATGTCTAGAGTTAAGGACGATGTGGATAAATTATGGGCTGCTTTTGGTTATGTAAGCATGCTGATCATTGAGGTCACGATCCATACCAGTATCGCCTTATACTGCATGTATCGACTCAGCCCAACCATGGCCATTCTTCCTACCATAGTATTACCTTGCGTGGCTGGATTAGCCGTTCTTATGGAGCATAAGCTTGGTAGTATCTACGAACAGATTAGTGAAGAAAATGCAAAGTTAAATACGGTTGCTCAGGAGAATTTATCCGGTGTAAGAACCGTAAAATCCTTTGCAAGAGAAAAGTTCGAGATTAACAAATTCTTATCACACAATAAACAATACTATGAATTAAATATGAGGCAATCCAGGGTATTTATAAAGCTTTATCCATACTTTCAATTGATTACTAAGCTATTACCCTTATCCGTAATCGTTCTCGGTGGATATCTACTGCTAGAAGACAATATCACCCTAGGTGACCTTGGTGCCTTCGTGGAATATTCCATGAACATTATATGGCCGATGGAAATGCTTGGTTGGTTATCCAATGATTTCGCCTCCGCTATCGCCTCTTATAAAAGAATCAAGAAAATATTTGCTGAACAACCAGTAATTCTTGAAAAAGAGAATCCCGTTGTAATCGAGGAAGTAAAAGGCAGTATTAGTTTTAATCAGGTATCCCTAGCCCTGAGTGACAAAACTATTTTGTCAGATATCAGCTTCGATTTAGCACCTGGGAAGACCATCGGTATCATGGGTGCTACTGGAACAGGAAAAACATCCATTATTAATCTATTACAACGTTTTTATGATGTAACAGAGGGTGAAATAAAACTGGACGGAGTAAATATCAAAGACCTTACTCTAAAGCAGCTACGAAAAAGTATTTCCCTAGTAATGCAGGATGTCTTCCTATTCTCCGACACCATCAGTGAAAATGTCAAAATGGGTGACAAGTATAAAATTAAGCAAAAGGAAATAATTGAAGCTGCAGATTATGCTCAGGCCCGCGAGTTTATTGAACGAATGGATGGGCAATATGAAACCATTATCGGTGAACGAGGTGTGGGACTTTCCGGAGGTCAAAAACAACGAATCAGTATTGCCCGAGCTTTGGCAAAAAAGACTCCAATTCTCGTGTTCGATGATTCTACTTCTGCTCTTGATATGGAAACAGAGCACTTAATTCAAAAAGCCCTTACAGAGGTTGAAGCATCAAAGATTATTATCGCCCATCGTATCTCTGCAGTTCGCAGTGCCGATGAGATAATCATTCTGGAGGATGGTAAAATCGCAGAACGAGGCACTCACGAGTCCTTGCTTTTGTTAAAGGGTTACTACTATAAAACCTATATGGCCCAATATGGAGAGCATCTTGAGAATCAAGATGTGACTTCCTTACAAAGCCTTACTAACAAGGAGGTGGCCTCATGTCAATAAATGCGGTTAAAGACGATGAGCATTTAAGCTCCGTTGATAAGAAAAGTACCATCATCCGCTTATTCCGTTATTTGTTATCTTATAAGCGGTCCATACTTATCGTACTGATTGTAATGATTGCAACTGTAGGTATCTCAATTATTAATCCCCTTATCATAGAACGAGCTGTGGATGTTCATATTGCCAATCGTGATATGAAAGGTTTGATTTACTTGGGTGCTATCGCTGTCGGTCTTAACATTCTATTCATTTTATTAATAAAAATACGAATGTATCTAATGGCTAAGATTTCAAATAATGTGCTTTTAACCATTCGACAGGAACTCTATACCCACATACAGAAGTTAAGCTTTCAATTCTTTGATAGCAGACCGACTGGTAAGATCTTAGCCAGAATTATTGGGGATGTAAATTCTTTAAAGGATGTATTGTCCAATAGTGTAACCACTTTAATACCGGATTTTATTACAATAATGGCGGTCGTTGTGATTATGCTATTTAAGAACTGGCGTTTAGCCCTGGCCTCTTTATGCTCTCTTCCCCTGATGATCTTTGGTCTTTGGTATATACAGACCAGGTCACACCTTAGATGGCGGGTTCATCGAAAGAAAGGCTCCAACTTAAATGCATTTATTCATGAGGACTTATCCGGTATGAGAATTATCCAAAGCTTTACCGCCGAGGATGAGACCGAGGAAACCTTTGATGAACTATTATATGAGCACAGGAATTCTTTTATTAAGGCAATTCTTCTTAATGATGCCTTCTTCTCCGTGGTAGACATCAGTTGGGCCATAGGTACCATGACCATGTATCTCGTTGCCATACGTTTTCTTGGCTTCGGACCAGATAACATAGGTACCCTTATCGCATTTGGAATCTTCATCGGTATGTTTTGGAATCCAATTATGAACCTCAGTAATTTTTATAATCAAATGATCACTAATATTACTGGTGCAGAGCGTATCTTTGATATCTTGGACACAAAACCGGATATTATCGATGCAGAGAATGTAATTGAACTACCACCCATCGAAGGTTTCGTAAAATTCGACCACGTATCCTTTGCCTATGATAAGGATACTCAAGTTTTAAATGATGTTAGCTTTCATATCAAGCCGGGAGAAACCATAGCCCTTGTTGGACCTACCGGTGCCGGTAAGACAACGATTGTTAACCTAATCAGCCGTTTTTATGATATTCAGCAGGGAAATATCTTCATCGATGGCTATAATATTAAGGATATCTCGATTGAAAGCTTAAGAAATCAACTAGGTGTTATGACTCAGGACAATTTTCTCTTCTCTGGAACCGTTCGGGATAACATAAAATATGGCCGGCTCGATGCAACCGAGGAAGATGTTATCGCAGCAGCCAAAGCAGTTAATGCCCACGATTTTATTATGAAGTTGGAAAAAGGCTACGACACCGAACTCAAGGAGAGAGGCAGCGGTTTATCCATAGGTCAAAAACAATTATTAGCATTTGCTAGAACCATGGTATCCATGCCCAAGATTCTTATATTGGATGAAGCTACCTCCAGTATTGACACCCATACAGAGCTTTTAGTACAGCAGGGTATAGAAGCCCTACTAAAAGGCAGAACCTCCTTTGTAATTGCTCACCGTCTTTCTACCATTAGTAAAGCAGATCGGATATTTGTAATTGATGATGGAAGGATTATGGAAGAGGGCAGTTCAGAAGAGTTGTTAGCAAAGAAGGGCCTATATTATGACCTTTATATGGCTCAATTTAAAAATATATAGTCGTAACAGGAATACCGTTATATATAATTAGTACCTGAGATTAAAATTATAAGGAGTATGAAATCTATTGTGTAACGCTTACACAGTAGATTTCATACTCCTTTTTTCGCTTTTCAATTGCATTTATAGTTTTATGTTCTTCTTTATTTTATTCGCTTAAATTCCTTTATTTCCTTTATAGTAATGTCTTATTCTACTCTTTGATACTTATTCAATCTTTCTATAATTAAAGTCTTACGCTTAATAAATGTCATTCTTTATAGACCTTATTCTTTATAGATCTCGTTCTTTATAGATCTCGTTCTTTATAGATCTCGTTCTTTA
>CAYMLE010000193.1:0-4268 GCA_964391115.1 uncultured Herbinix sp.
ACACCCTTCCTCGCTCCTTAACTTCCTGATAATATTCATAAACTCCGAAAAAACATCCTTCGACATATCCCCACTCCTTCGTATCCTTTAATTTAATCATACCGGATTAATTCCTTAAAGGTATCAACTTTCTTATTACATCAAATCCTTAAGAATACTAATTTCTTATCGTGTTAAAATCCTTAAGAGTACTAATTTCTTAATTGTGTTAAATCCTTAAGGGTATCAAATTAACTATAAGATCAAATCCCTAAGAGTATTAATTATATATTCCATATTATAACAGCACACTATATTATTATACAAGACCATTATGAAGACATGGGGCTGAATTTGTAGTCCAAAAGCGAACATTTATGTACGCTGGAGGAACACAAACTCAACCCCATGTCTTTATATATAACCTTCTATTGTTCCATCTGCCTACCCAGAAATGAGGCTGCAGTACCGGCCAATTTCATTTCCATATCTCCAAACTTAATTTTGGAATCTTTCGATAATATAATAACAGAACCGATGGCATCACCCTCGCTAATAATAGGGTTAATCACCTGGTAAGAGAACTCACTGTCATCATCATTCATAATTCGCACATAATTCTTATCTTCTCTGCCAGCTATTATGGTTTCTCTTTCATTTATCACTTCTTCCAGCTCATGGCTGATATTCTTACTGATTAATTCTTTTTTGGTTGGACCGGCTGCTGCAATAAACTGATCTTTGTCTGTAATTGCAATGATATGACCGGTGGTCTGAGCCATGGAATCTGCATATTGCTTTGCGAATTGGCCAAGTTCTCCAATCGGTGAATACTTCTTTAGAATTATCTCGCCTTCTCTATCTGTAAATATCTCTAAAGGATCACCTTCTCTTATACGCAGGGTTCGTCTAATTTCTTTCGGTACTACTACACGGCCAAGATCATCTATTCTTCTTACAATACCCGTTGCTTTCATATATAATCTTCCTCCATTTTATGTGTTCTAATGTTATGCGGTTAATTGGAACAATAATTAATATATTAATATTGTTTGTAAAATGGGAAAGTTTATACATTGTTTTATACTTTTATTTGCCACCGAAGCAATCAATATTATTTTAACAATTAAACATTAATATGTGCTCTAAGAAAATCAAAAGCATTTAAGATGTCGATTATACCAAACCCCCAGTCCCTATTTGGATAGTTTAAATTCTGTCTCCGATTTGCTCCTCGTATCAAAAAATTTTTCACAGCTAATGAGTCCATACCAGGTGAATTGTTGCGAACTGTTCCCCATTCCAGGACCATTGCGGCAATTCCGGCAGAATGGGCGGTTGCCACGGAGGATCCAGAATGAGTTGTGTATTCATTTGCTGAACTAGGTGCTATATAGTTTACTCCTGGAGCCGCTAACTCAGGCTTAATAACATTGGATCGTGTATAGCCTCTCCCTGAATTAACATATAGGTTACCATTGACTGGATTATATGCCGTAACGGCTATTGGTATACGAGCGGTTGCTGGAGATAATGTGGTGGTATATATATTCGGCTGAATAAAATATGTATCACTTGATATGAAATCCCCCATAGGAAGCCAAATATGAAAGCCCGCAGCCAGATTACTCTGTCCATAAACATTGATTCTCCATATACCGGATGATACATTCTGAAAACGGAATAATATTAGTTGATCTCCGGTCTGAGATTCGACGGTATGATAATCCAAATGGATCACCGTAGTCTCAAAGATAAAGGATAATACCCTATTTACTCTAATCCCTACCGGGATTCTTGGTATAAATTCACCCGAGGGCGATAGAATATCAATTGAGAATATACCCGGAGCGTCTCCCCATAGTACCATAGTAAAGCCAAATTCTCCTTCTGCAACATTTAGCTCCACTGTAGTGCTCCCTATATTTGGTTCAATAATACCATAAAAGTGCCTGCCTTTATTTCCTTCATTCCCTACTCCAGATACAACAACGACATTCGGAACATCGGCTAATAAATTGCACATCACACAGAGAGGGGACAAACCATCATGCGCATCCATAGAAGTGCCACTACCCAAACATATAACAACTGGTCTGCGAAGTTCATTCGACTTTAAGTAACAATAATGCAAGCCCCACATAAGGTTGTTCTCCTGATAACAGTTCGTACCCTCAGGTATTACATAAAAATCTCGTAATGGTTGCTTTGCCTGTCTTAGTTTTACAACAATTAGCTCAGCATCTGGAACAACACCATAAAAATTCTCTGATGGATTATCATTACCCACTGCAATTGCAGCCATCGTTGTACCATGGCCTATTTCATCCATACTTGGGACTATCTCCAAGGGTGCATCGCTGGCCAGGGCTTGATTAATCTGCTCCATCGTATATTCTGTTCCAAACTCCGTATTAAAGGGTGAAATCTCACTTTCTATGGTTTGATCCCAGATAGAGACTATTTTCGTCGTCTGATCCTCACGGATAAAGGCTGGATTCAAATAATCAATTCCTGTATCTATGATCGCAACGAGCACACCTTCTCCCCTAAGATTAAAGGTCGCGAAATTTCTGAGCTCCGTTATTCCTGAGGCATCAAGACTAGCCTCATCCGTAAGTCCAAAAGGAGACGGTATCTCAGCATACCGAAATCTGCTGTTTGGGTTTGTAAATTGCTGAACAGGAACATAAGCGATCGCATAAACTTCATTCATAATCTGTATCACTGCGTCCTGATAGACCTGTAACAGCTGTGGATTCCCCCGGTATTCAACTAATATATCTGCATATTCATCACTTGTTATCCTGGCACGATCCTCGCCTGTCATAGGACACCTCTTACATTGTTTTATTTAATATTTACCATTGATTTATAATTGCTATACTCAAAATATTATTTTACATAAATATTGTTTTTTTAAATATTCCCTTACTTAAATACTGCCTGACTTAAATATTGCCTTACATAAATATTGCCTTACCTAAATATTGCCTTACCTAAATATTGCCTTACCTAAATATTCCCTTACTAAAATATTGCCTTACCTAAATATTCCATTACTAAAATATTGCCTTCCCTAAATAAAGTCTTGTTATGTATTTCATGCCTTTGTTTTTATCAAATAATTACTCCAGACCTCAAGCTATCAAATATATTATAGACATCCAATATTCCATAGCCCCAGTCCCGATTCGGATATACTGTTTCGATATCTCTTCTTGCTCCCCTCATCATTAACTTTTTCATCTCTATCGTACTCATCACCGGTAGATTTCCCCGAACTACTGCCCATTCCATCAGCATGGCTGCCACCCCTACCGTATGCGCTGCTGCCACACTAGTTCCAGTAAAGACTACAAACCCATTATTTAAATCGGGCCCAACTACATTTATTCCTGGTGCTGCAAACTCTGGCTTTATCGTACCTATTCTAGTGTATCCTCTGCTCGCATTTAGATATAAACTATCATCTGAATCATTATATGCCGTAACGGTTATTGGCCCAACGGAATTCCCTGCTGATAATATCGTCGTATAAGGGTCGGAACGGATGAAGAAGGTATCCTCTGATATAAAATTTCCCATAGGAAGCCAGATATGGAAGCCTAGATTTAAATCCCCACTTTCATATACAGTAAACCTCCAGATTCCCGCTGCGGGATTGGCAAAGCGCATCAGAATCAACTGGTCTCCGGTCTGGGCTTCTACCACCTGATAGTCCACATTAATCACGGTTTCCTCGAATAAGAAGGTGATTTCCCTATGGTCATCTACACCGGATATTATTCTTGGAACATATTCACCGGAAGGGGTTTGTATATCAATGGAAAACAAACTGGGCGATTGTCCCCATAGTTCCATAGAAAACCCTGCTACATCCTCGCCAACATTTAATTCCACTGTATCCTGTCGTGTTGTTGTGTTTACAGTTCCAAAATAATGCCTCCTTTGATTTCCTTCGTTTCCAGCAGCTATAACGAGTCCAAAACCCGGTCTCGTGGCCTGAATCGAAAGAATTGTATTTAATATACTATAAGTATCATGACTTCCCTGAGAACTTCCTAGAGCAAGGCCACTAACTACGGGACGATTAAGAACAATCGATTGTTCCGTCATATATTGAGTAGCAAATAATATGTCAGTGTTTTGAAAGCAATCCACCCCCTCGGGAACATAGAAGAAGTTGCGAAGATATTGCTTTGCTGGTTTTAGCTTCACTATCACAAATTCTGCTTCTGTCGCTATCCCATAAAAATCACTCTCTGGGACCTCATTCCCTGCTGCTA
>CAYMLE010000194.1:0-4135 GCA_964391115.1 uncultured Herbinix sp.
TGGGATTTATAGCACCAAATTGCGGTCATGAGATTGTCGTAGATGATGTTATAACAATCAGTGAGTATATTGTAAAAAACAATCGTAGTAATAAATTTTTCTTGTTTGGTCATAGCATGGGTTCACTCATTGCTAGAAACGTAATACAGCGTTATGATAAATACAATGGTGTTATTTTATGTGGTACGGCAAATCCACCTCGTTTTATTACTCGACTTGGTATTGCTGTTGCCTATATCATAAAGAGAATATACGGTCCGAGACATGTTTCTCCCTACCTTAACAATCTAATGTTTCGAAGCAAACAATATACCCTATTGGCAAACCGAACTGCATTTGATTGGTTAACTAGGAGCAATCCTGTCGTAGGTGCTTATATCCATGATCCCTATTGTGGTTTTGTATGCACAGCTTCCTTTTATCACGATCTATTAAAATTGACTTATAATGCTTCCCTTAAAAATAGAATCAAAAAGACGAGTCTTGATCTACCCTTATACATAATAAGCGGTGAGCAAGACCCTGTGGGTGGTTTTGGTAAAGATGTTAAACGCTTGATCAAGCTATTAGAGAGTATTGGATTTACCAATATAGCCTCAAAGCTTTATCCTGATTGCCGACATGAGCTTCTAAATGAACTTAATAACCATGAGGTTTATTCTGACATAAGGCACTGGCTTTCTAAACATTAGATGTGTAAAAATAGGATGTATATTACCTTCCCTTTTAGAGAGTAATATACATCCTATCTATTTATACACCATTTATGCTTTCGGTTTTGGTGGTTTGGGTCCTAGATACTGATAAAAATAAGTTTTCATCATACCATTATATATTTTTCTGTTTTTTTCTGCTTTTCTTCCAATATCCTTCTGGGCATCCTCATAGCCTGATATAATGTAATAAGACCAGGAGTCTAAAGCACCAAAGACACGACCGATTTCTTTATATAGATCCGGTATATCCTTTCTCTCCTCCAAACGTTCTCCATAGGGAGGATTCGTGATGATAAACCCATATTTTTTACTACTACTTAAGTCTTTTACTGGCTTCTGCTGAAAATGAATGAACGATTCCACCCCTGCTAGTGCCGCATTCTGTCTAGCTGCTTTAATGATTTCACCATCTAAATCATAACCCTGAATGTTCATTTCTATGTCCCTTAGCTGAAGGTCCAGGGCTTCTTGTCTCGCCTTCTTCCATATATCATCCGAAAAATTCATCTTCCAGCTTTCCGCTAGAAAGTTCCGATTGCTACCTGGTGCTATTTTTGCTCCAATCATTGCGGCTTCAATTGGTATTGTTCCACTTCCGCAAAATGGATCAACTAAAATTCTATCCTTATTCCAAGGTGTCAACATAATTAAGGCTGCAGCCAGCGTTTCTGTTATGGGAGCCTTACTGGCTAATTTACGATATCCTCTTCTATGAAGGGATTCACCAGAAGTATCAATACACACGGTTACTTCATCCTTTAGGATGGTAACTCGTAGCGGATATGAAGCTCCACTTTCTTCAAACCAGTCCATTTTATATATTGTCTTCATCCGCTCTACCATAGCTTTTTTCATAATAGATTGGATATCTGTAGGGCTAAAAAGTTTAGAATTAACAGAGTTGGCTTTTGCTACCCAAAACTTACCGTCTTTCGGGATATATTTTTCCCATGGTATCATTTTTGTATTCTCAAATAATTCATCAAAGGTTTCTGCATGAAAAGAACCTACCTTTAACAGTACTCTCTCTGTGGTTCTTAAAAACATATTTGCTCTAGCACATGCCAGCTCATTACCGGCATAACTGACTTTTCCGTCTTCAACCTTCGTTATTTCATATCCCAGATCGGTTATTTCTCTTTTTAAAACAGCCTCCATTCCAAAATGACATGGTGAGATATATTCAAATTGGTTCATTCCTACCTCCAAAGTATTTTGTTTAAATTGGTATCTCTTGCTATTGTAAGGCTCTTAGCACCCTTAGTCAATGGATTTTTCTAATGTACCATGATAAGCCCGAATTCCACCATATAGACTTTTTATATTATACCCATCCTTTACTAAATCCCGTGCCGCCATTAAACTAATATGACCTCTGGCACAATAAAATACTAATAGGTATTGTTTCGACAAACTTCTTTTATTATACTCTAAATCTTCATAGGGTATATTGATTGCTGTCGGGATATGCCCAGCATTGTAAGCCTCTTTGTTTCTCAAATCTATAATTAAAACATTCGAACTCCCAATATAATCAATAATTTCACTTGAACGAATTGTATCAAATGCCATTCCCGAACTAACGCTCCTTTCGTGTAGGAAAAGTATTCTCCACTTTATTATATTCGTTTTATGTAATAATGCTCTTCTAGTGTTAAAAAAGGTCAAAAAAAATCCCCTTTTGGGAGGGGATTTTTACGTTCATTATCTTAGTAGTTATTATTAGAGTCCTCTAAATCTTTAAATCTATTGCTTGTGTTGTTTCTAGAGGAATCCTTTGATGTTGTATCATTGCACTTTGTGCCTGATGCATTGCGACTAGATCCAGTAGTATAGTTACTGGTCCCTATATTGCTTGTATTGGCATCTCTGCTAGAATTCGATGTGTTAGCATTTCTGCTTGTGTTATTTGAAGTATTATTTGATGTGTTCGCATTTCTGCTGGAGTTGTTATTTGAAGTATTGTTTGATGTGTTAGCATTTCTGCTGGAGTTGTTATTCGAGGTATTGTTTGATGTGTTCGCATTTCTGCTGGAGTTGTTATTCGAGGTATTGTTTGATGTGTTAGCATTTCTACTAGAGTTGTTGTTCGCATCTCTCATATCTCTCATATTATTTGATGTCTGATTATTGCTGTTTCTGGAATTGTTATTCATAAAATGGCCTCCTAATAATGATATAATTGTATTACGACATTATTATCTGCTCATCCTTATCTAAATATTCATCTCAAACATGAATTACTTCATTTCATTGTATTATTTTACCAATTGCTTAGTGATAACCCTCAATATTTCTTAGATTTCAACATCATAAAATTGATAATCTTGCTAAAATAAGTATATATTGTTTTTAACTACATATTTTTCATGATATACGGCTTTTTAAAATTTTAATCTTGCATATTAAAATAATCTGTATTATAATTGGTATGTGCACAGTATTACTGAGCACTATATAACCCCTTATTAATTATTTATACTCCCCTCATCGAAACGACCGCTTGGCTCCCCCTCGCGGTCGTTTCACTTTTATCCATATTTAATTAATTTTCCTAGTACTATTAGCTATTCGTATATCGATGGCCTCATCTTTTTCGAAACACGGAGATTAGCAGTAGTATTAGTAAAATGGGTACTGCGAATACATAAATAAGGCGAAATATAATTCTTCCAATGAACAGTAATGCTAATATCATTAATATCGCTACCGCAAACAGAATGGCTTTATGATACCATTTTATATTACCGAAAAAAGCCGTGTTATGTGTTGTTCTCTGATTAGTTGCATTATCATGATCCGCGTCCTGATACCCATTGTTATAATTATGATTATTTGCATCATCTCTAGTATAATGGAATTTACCTTTTTCTCTGGCTATCCGTTCTGTCTCTATAATCGTTTTGGCTATCAGTCTTGGATCGCCCAGGCTTTCTAGAATATTCTCTTCACTCTTTGAGAGATCTCCGCTAATATATCCATCATAATAACTAATATTCTGGTCTATCGTTATAGGATCCACTTCTCCATCCAGTGCCTGTCTTAACTGCTCTAGAAATTCTCTCTTGCTCATCGATGTACCAGCCTCCTTTTGCCTATTTTATCATAACAACCTTTATGAGTAAACCAATTAAGTTAAAATCGAAGATAGTATCTATTATAAATAGAAATCTAAATAGACAAAAAAAGGTGTGCACAGCACACCTTCATTAATCACGATCTTCACACAGTTTCATCTACAATAACAAATATTTTATTGCTATAATATCTGTCTACCGTACGTGGAAACGTGCGCTAGAGGATTCGAACCCCCGACCTTCTGGTCCGTAGCCAGACGCTCTATCCAGCTGAGCTAAGCACACACAGTAATAAAAAAAGAAAAATGCCGGCGACCGGAATCGAACCGGTACGGGAGTTTA